>DATNMT010000261.1:0-19811 GCA_035602495.1 Bradyrhizobium sp. | reverse complement strand
GCTTCTCTCCCTTAATGCAAATGCGCTGTCGCATCGCCACCACTCCAACTCCTCTTGCCGCGCCATCCGATAGACCCGGCTACGTCGTCTGTTACTCAACAACTAATTCTAATGGTCAGACGCACCACCGTCATATTTCTTGTCGCACCTCTAGCAGTCCGCTGTTCTTCTGATTTGGTCATTTTCCGGTATCGCTCTGGGGTGGCGGCTGACAATAATAACCATCGCTACATTCCTGAGCTACTGCGAGCCGCCGCCGACGTCCGCTTTGACCCCGAAGCGACCAAGGGCCGTAGGGCGGATTCCCTTTAATCCCCCATCTCGTATGGATCGGCGGGTTAAAGTGAACCCGCCCTGCGCGAGCTGCCAATGCCGGTCATACCTCCATTTCGCGAGAGCGCCTGCAATACGGTAGGACGTGAATACACCGGAATACGGCCGTGGGGCAGCTAAAGGCCCGAAACTACAAAATGGCGGGGGATGACCCGAGGAAGATGCGGCTAAAGCAAAAAATACGTTCGCCAACGGACAGCGCTGTAGTAGGATTCGGCCAGGAAAAGGGCTGCCGTGTCGAACGCCAAGCAAATCATCGCAATGCTAAGAAGCCGCGCCGAAGGCGACGAGGATGCGTTCTTTTCGATCGCGTTGCAGGTGGCGGCTTCAGAAGCTCGGCAAGGGCGCCGCGAGACGGCTCAGGAGATGCGCGCGGAGATTGACAAGGCGCGCGCCAAAAATTCTCGTGGCGCGTCCGTTATGATTCCGTTCGCGCATCCGCGCGGGAGCCTTGAAGGGCTGCTCGAAATGCGCGAGGCACGGTACAAGTTCAAAGATGTGGTTTTGAACGAGCGCCTGCTCGGACATTTCTCCGATATTCTACGTCAGCAGCGCAAACGTGATTGGCTGCGAGAGCACGGAAAGACACCGAACCGTCGCATTCTGTTTGTCGGTCCTCCTGGTTCGGGGAAAACCATGTCTGCGGAAGCGCTCGCAGGTGAATTGCATCTTCCACTATTCATCATTCGGTTGGAGGGCTTGATAACTCGGTACATGGGCGACACGGCCGCGAAGTTGCGTCTGATCTTTGACGAAAGCAATAAGCATCGCGGCGTTTATCTTTTTGATGAGTTCGACGCAGTCGGCGGGCAGCGCACAGCGACGAATGACGTCGCCGAGATGCGCCGTGTTCTTAATTCTTTTCTTCAATTCATGGAGGAAAGCAATTCGACGGATAGCGTGATTATCTGCTCCACGAACCACCCTTCCCTTTTAGACCGCGCATTACTGCGCCGCTACGATCAGGTTTTGGAATTCGATGCACCGAGTTCGGATCAAATCCGAAAACTGATTGAAACCAATGTCGGGCCGATGACGCTTGTCCGTCCGTCGTGGAAGAAAATAATTCACGCGGCTGAGGGCTTAAGCCAGTCAGAAATCGTCCGCGCGGTGGACGATGCGGTTAAAACATCAATTTTGGATGAACGCAGACAATTGACCACCGAAAATCTTGTTGACCGTCTACAAGAGCGTCGCGCGATGCGGACCGCTTTTCTTGATACGGAAAGCTAGTGATGTATGGCCTCTCGTTTCAATCTTCCCCATATTGACATCACCGCGTTCGCGTCGAGCCAGGATTATGCAGGTTCAAGCTCGGGTGGAAGCTCTGCGGTTCGAATTCGCGATGAGCACGGGAAGCGCATTCAGAACGAGCTGCGCGTCGCGCTCACGGCGGCTGACCAAGTAAGGCCGACCGATGAGCGGCTTGAACCGCCGACGGGCGCCTATATTGAGGTTGAACTGCGCCGCGGAACGCGCGCTGATGCACTCGATCTTAAGGGCGAAGACATTCGCGCTGGCGCCACGAAGGTTACCGAAGCGAACGACCGCACCATTGCGCTCTACGTGCCCGATCACGCGCGGCCGGTTCTAGAGCAAATTCTCGATGATTATCTCAACGGTCCGCTCAGCAAGAAAGGTAATCCACCACAAAAAGCCAAGGTCGAGTCGATCGAGGCCATTCGCACGGCACGACTAGAGACATTCTGGACGGATGCGCCGGAGGCTTTGCCTCGCGATGCCCAGCAGCAGATTTGGTGGGCGCTATGGTGTCACGCGGACAGCGAAGCGGCGATTGAGGATGTTTGCGCGCGGCTAAACGTCCGCGCGGCTGGTCGAGATCGGCGACTTTATTTTCCTGAGATCGCGGTCATTCCTGTGCTGGCGACGCGCGCAACGATCGAACTTATGCTTTTTGCAACCGGCGCAATCGCGGAGCTGCGCCGGGCAGACGATACACCTGTCTTTTTCACCGATGATGTCGCTGGCGATCAACATGTTTGGACGGATGGCCTTGCAGGACGGATCGTTTGGCCCGGTACGGATGCGCCCGCCGTTTGCATGTTCGATACCGGCGTCAATCGTGCCCATGCCCTGATTGAACCGGCATTGGCGCCAGATGATCTATATACACTTGATGGGACTTGGGGCGCTGACGACCAAGACCCTTCCGGCCATGGCACGTCCATGGCGGGGATGATCCTGCACGGCGACTTGACTGCAGCGCTCGGCGATCTTTCGGAGCGACGCTTGGCGCACCGCTTGGAGTCCGTGAAGTTTCTGCCGCCGGCCGGGTTCGATCCAAACGAGCCCCGCACTTATGGGACACTCACGCAGGCTGCGGTCGCACTCCCTGAGATCACAGCGCCGGAGCGGGCGCGTGTGTATTGCATGGCTGTCACAAACGACAACGTCTCGGGCGCGACGGCATCCGGCTGGAGCGCCGCGATCGACCAGGCGGCGGTCGGCACGATGATAGGCGATGAGCCAGATGATCCTGAGGCTGCGACGCCTAAGCGGCTCATCATCATCTCCGCCGGAAACGTGCTTGCCGAAACGAACTTTGCACGGAGACGCCCGCAAGACGAGTATCCGATTGAAGACCCAGCGCAGGCATGGAATGCCCTGACGATCGGCGGCTATACCGATCTCATCGATGTGCGCGACGCCGGTTACGAGACGTGGACGCCGATGGCGGCAGCGGGAGAATTGAGCCCGCACAGCCGCACGAGCGTTACATGGCCGCAAGGCCTTTCGCCCTTCAAGCCGGAACTCGTGATGGAGGCTGGGAATCGCGCGGTCAATCCGGGCCGGACAGAAGCGCTAACCGTAGGATCACTATCGTTGCTAACAACCGGCAGCGACGTGGCCGGCGCGCCGCTGGTGCCGTTTGAGGCCACCAGCGCGGCTGCCGCGCAAGGCGCGCGGATGGCGGCACAGATCGCAGCTGAGCACCCGGAATTCTGGCCGGAAACCATTCGGGCACTAATGGTCCACAGCGCCGAGTGGACGGAGCCGATGCTAGCGGCCTTGGGCGACACGCCCGGCAAACGGGGTCGTTATGAACTTGTGCGGCGTTTCGGGTACGGCGTTCCGAGCCTTGAACGTGCCAACGCGTCGGCACTCAATCACCTGGCGCTTTTCGCCCAAACAGACATTCTGCCGTTCAAGCTCGAAGGACAGCGCAAGTTCAACGAGTGCCACTACTACACCCTACCGATCCCGGGCGACATGCTCGAAGCGCTCGAAAATGAAATCGTAGAGCTGAAAGTCACGCTCTCGTATTTCATCGACCCGAACCCGGGACTGTCGGCGAATGTCGATGCGCAGCGCTATCAGTCCCATGGATTGCGTTTTGACCTGCAGCGCAAGAACGAGTCGTTGGCAAGGTTCAAAAAGCGCGTCAACGCATCTGAGCGGGACGATCCGCGTCGCAAACTACAGAACGAACCAGTTGATCCAAGATGGATGCTCGGCGAGGACAGTATCTCTGCGGGATCGCTGCATTGCGACGTATGGACGGGACCAGCCATCGAGCTTTTGGGCCGTAATACGCTTTGCATCAAGCCGGTCGTTGGCTGGTGGCGGAACCGGGCATCGGCGAAAATTGTCGGCAACAAAAGCCGCTATGCGCTGATCGTAACGCTCAAGGCGCGCAATGCGGACATCGATATTTATACGCCGATCCGCACGTTCATCGACGTGCCGGTTCCGGTCGAGACCGACGTATTCACGTAAGGGTTCGCATGGCCCGGACGGCTGTCCATGGTTCGGTGCCGGTGGAGCAGGAAGGCTCCAAGCCCGGCTCGTGGTTTCCAAAGGGCGGCGAAACGCCCTTTGCGTCATCGCTATGTGGTGGCGGCTGACAATAATAACCATCGCTACATTCCTGAGCTACTGCGAGCCGCGGCCGACGTCCGCTTTGACCCCGAAGCGACCAAGATCGCGCGCGCCACGGGCGACACACGAACAAGCCGGTTCTCGCCCCGCCCAGAAGCGGTATAAGCTCATCGCCGGAGAGATTGGCGCGGCGACCGACCGGCTTGGGCGCAAGCACGACACAATAGAGCAGGATGACTTTTCTTCGAATCGTCATCCCGCTCTAGTTCTTTGATTGAGCATGATCTTTTCGGAAAACCGGTGTCCACTTTTCCGGATCATGCTCTGGGTGAGGAGCACACGATGAAGTTACTCTATTTCGATGATTTCAAGCTCGGCGTGCTGAAGAACGACGCCGTGGTTGACGTCAGCGCCGCGGTTAAGGACATCCCACATGCCGGCCCGGGCGATTTAATGAATGGCCTGATCGAGCATTGGGGCAGCTACAAGCCGCGGCTCGAGGCGGCGGTCGCGCGCGGCGCCGGGGTGCCGGTGTCGGGCGTCCGCATCCGTCCGCCGGTGCCGGGCCCGCGCACCATCGACTGCATGGCGGTCAACTACATGGAAGACGGCACGCGCAGCGCGCCGGCGCCGATCAACGCCTTCCACAAATCGCCGAGCGCGATCATCGGACATGGCGACACGATGGTCCTGCCGGACGTGCCGGCCACGATCTTCGAAGGCGAGGCCGAGATCGCGGTCGTCATCGGCAAGAAGTGCAGCCGTGTCAGCGAAGCCGAGGCCATGAGCTACATCTTTGGCTATATGAACTTCATCGACGGTTCGGCGCGCGGCTTGCCGCAGCCCGGAAACGTGTTTTTCCAGATGAAAAGCCGTGACACATTCGCGCCGATTGGCCCCTATCTCGTCACCGCCGACGAGATCAAGGACCCGCTGAAGCTGCAAATCAGGCTATGGAACAACGGCGTGCTGATGCAGAACTTCAACTCCGACGATATGGGCCACAAGATCGGCAAGTGCATCGCCTGGCTGTCGACCATCCATACGCTGCACCCCGGCGACATCGTCGCCACGGGCACCAATCACCGGGGTCTCAATCCATTCATGGACGGCGATACGATCGAGCTGGAAACCGAAGGGCTCGGCCGGTTGAAGTTCGGCGTCAAGGACGATCTCAAGCGCAGCTGGGCGCGCAAAACCCGCCTCCAGATGCACGAAGAGGCCAAGGAGAAGACCCCGGGCGCGTACCCGGACATCACCCCGCAGCTTTCGGGCAAATACGCGAAGTGACTGCTGCTTGCAGCCTTAACTCCCTCCCCCGCCAGCGGGCGAGGGTTGGAGTGGGGACCGATGGCGGGGTTACGGTCCTACCTTCCCGGCCGCAGTTCCAGGCTTTCCAGCCCGGCCGCGACGCTGAGGCCGACCTGACCTTGCAGGCTGAGCGGCTGCAGCGCGATCGAATTGTCCGAGCCGCCGACCAGCACATTGCCGCCGGCTCCGACGCCGACCGCCGCGCTGCCCTGCGCGCCGGCGTAGGTGCCGGCGAGATCGCCCGGCCCGAGCCGCGCCACCGGCGCGAACACGCCCCAGGCCAGCGCCGTCTCCTGGGTGATGCCGAGGTCGACTCCGACCTTGCGGATGGTGGCGACATAGCGGTCCTCCGGCAGGCCGTCGATGCGCAGCACGCAGCCGAGGTTGGTCACCGAGCCGACGATGAAGCCGACGCTTGAACCGCCGCGGCATTCGAGGACGCCGACCTGCACGCGCTGCATCGGCTGCTGCGCATGGGCGCCGGCGAAGGATGCCACCAGCGTGGCAATGGCAACACCGGCAAGGATGAATGAACGGCGCATGAAGTAATCTCCGGCTGAAAATGTGATGCGAGCAGAGAACGAGGCGAGCGCCCTGCCCGAGCGCTCGCCCTTCTATGACACAACATTGGCGACGTTGCCAGAATTGGAACCGTCATTCCGGGGCGCGCCAACGGGTCGCGGGCCGATAAACAAAAAAGAGGCCCGCTTGCGCGGGCCTCTCTTGCTTTGGTTAACGCTGAGCGTTGGTTAACGCTGAACGTTTCTCAGCCGTGATGGCGATGGTGGTGATGGGGGTGATGGCTGCGGCGATAGCCGAGCCGCACCGGCTCCAGTTCGATCGAGGCGATGCCGGCGGCGACGTTCAATCCGGTCTGGCCCTGCAGGCTGATCGGCTGCAGTGCGTAGGAATTTTGCGGCCCGCCGACCAGGAAATTGCTGCCGCCGCCGATGCCGACCGAGGCATTGGCGCCGATGCCGCCATAATTGCCGGCGAGGTCGCCGCGCCCGACCCGCCCCGTCGGCGCGTTCACCGCCCAGGTCAGCCGGGTCTGATCGGTGACGCCGAGATCCAGCCCAAGCCGGCGCACGGTGGCGAGATAGGGCTCGGGACGGCGGCCCTCGCTCTGGAACACGCATTGCAGGCTGGTCGTCGATCCCACCACGAAGCCGACATTCTGGCCGCCCCGGCATTCCAGCATTCCGGCGCGGAATTGCGGCTGCGGCAGCGCATGGGCGCTGGCGAATGATGCTACGAGCGAAGCAATGGCGATACCGAGTGTAGAGATACGCATGTCTGTTCCCCGCGTGACGAATTGAAGTGAGCGGGGCGGACAGGAAGGAAGCGCCGTGTCCAAAACAAGGCGCTTTCCAAAAAGCCGCCGTCAAACCATCAAGAGTTCGACGGCCACTATTCGAGACGTGATTTGACTATCTCAAATTGCCACAAAAGCGCTGGATGCGCTTGCAGGCGTCCTCGAGATCGGAGTTTTTCGCCGCGTAGGAAATGCGGAACGCCGGTCCGAGCCCGAACGCGGAACCCTGCACCACCGCGACGCCCTCGTTCTCGAGCAACTCCGTGACAAAGTCCTCGTCATTGCCGAGCAGCTTGCCCGAGGGCGAGGTCTTGCCGATGGTGCCGGCGCAGGACGGGTAGACATAGAATGCGCCCTGCGGCCGCGGACAATCGATGCCCTTGGCCTGGTTGAGCATCGACACCACCAGATCGCGGCGCTCCCTGAACGCCTTGTTGTTGACCGGGATGAAATCCTGCGGACCGTTCAGCGCCTCGACCGAGGCCCATTGCGAAATCGAGCACGGGTTCGAGGTCGACTGCGACTGGATCGTCGCCATCGCCTTGATCAGCTCCGCCGGGCCGCCGCCATAGCCGATGCGCCAGCCGGTCATGCAATAGGCCTTCGACACGCCGTTCACCGTCAGCGTGCGGTCGTAGAGTTTCGGTTCGACCTGCGCCGGCGTGGTGAACTCGAAGTCGTCATAGACCAGATGCTCGTACATGTCGTCGGTCATCACCCAGACGCTGGGGTGCTTCACCAGCACGTCGGTGATCGCCTTCAGTTCGGTGCGCGTATAGGCCGCGCCGGTCGGGTTCGACGGCGAACACAGGATGATCCATTTGGTCTTCGGCGTGATCGCCTTTTCGAGATCGGCCGGCTGCAGCTTGAAGCCATGCGCCGCCGTGCACACCACCGGCACCGGCTCGCCGCCGGCGAGCGCCACCATCTCCGGATAGCTCACCCAGTAGGGCGCGGGAATGATGACCTCGTCGCCGGGATTGATGGTGGCCATCAGCGCATTGTAGAGCACCTGCTTGCCGCCGGTGCCGATGATGATCTGGTTCGGCTTGTAGCTAAGACCGTTCTCGCGCTGGAACTTGGCGGCGACCGCGTCCTTCAGCTCGGAAAGGCCGTCGACCGCGGTGTACTTGGTCTTGCCCGCCTCGATCGCCTTGATCGCCGCCAGCTTGATGTTGGCGGGCGTGTCGAAATCGGGCTCGCCGGCGCCAAGCCCGATGACGTTGCGGCCGGCCGCCTTGAGCGCGCGTGCCTTATCCGTGACCGCGATCGTCGCGGACGGCTTCACACGGTCGAGCGCAGCGGACAGAAACGGCATCATCATCTCCTTAGCGGGCAATCGCGAACACACCACGTGTCGCTGGTGATCCACGACTCTTTTGCTGGGATCGGGGCACACTAAAGCGTGTGCCGCTGCATCGCAAGAAGGTTGGCCGCAAGCCGGTCAAACTTTAGAGAACGTTAAATGGGCGCGGGTAGGGTCGCGCAACATTCATAAAATTCAGCGGCGAAATGACTCATATCTGGCAAGGGCTGCGATCCGGCCAATGGCTGACCGCCTCGCGCGCCCGCAGCTACAGCCTGATCCTGCTTGCCGTCACGGCGATCGCGGTGGCCGGCTGGATCGGCTTGTCCGACGGCCTGATCGATCGCAACGGCAAGCCGCTCGGCACCGACTTCTCCAACGTCTATGCCGCGGGCACGCTGACGTGGCAGGGCCGGCCGGCGGATGCCTATGCGCCGGCGCTGCAGCATCAGGCGGAGAAGGCCATCTTCGGCGGCCGCGAGGTGCCGTTCTACGGCTGGCACTATCCGCCGTTCTTCTTTGCCGTCGCGATCGCGGTGGCGGCCTTCCCTTATGCGTGGGGTCTTTCGATCTGGCTGGCGGCTAGTTTCGCGGCCTACCTTGCGGCGATCCGCGCGATCCTTCCGGGCAAGGAAACGCTGCTGATCGCATCCGCCTTCCCGGCGGTGTTCGTCAATATCGGCCACGGCCAGAACGGATTTCTGACCGCCGCACTGCTCGGCGGCGCGCTGCAGCTGCTCGATCGCAGGCCCTGGCTCGCCGGCATGCTGATCGGCCTTCTCGCCTACAAGCCGCAATTCGGCGTCCTGATCCCGATCGCGCTGCTCGCGGGCGGGCGATGGCGCAGCATCGCGGCGGCGGTCGCCACCGTCGCAGTCTTGCTCGCGCTCTCCTTCGCGACCCTCGGCGGCGGGGTCTGGCAGGCATTCGCCGACTCCATGCACTTCACCCAGACCGTGGTGCTGGAACAGGGCGGCACCGGCTGGGAGAAAATCCAGTCGGTATTTTCGGCGGCGAGGATGTGGGGCGCGACCGTCCCTGCCGCCTATGCGGTCCAGTTCGCCCTGGGATTGGGCCTGGCCGCGAGCCTTGCCTGGCTGTGGCGAAGCGATGCCGCGTTCGAACTCAAGGCTGCGGCGCTGGCGACCGGCAGCCTGCTCGCCACGCCCTACGTGCTCGACTACGACCTCGTCGTGCTCGCGGTCGCCATCGCCTGTCTCGCGCGCCATGGCCTCGCCCGCGGCTTCCGCGATTTCGAGATCAGCCTGCTGGCCGCGGTCTGGATGGTGCCGCTGGTGTCGCGCGGCATAGCCGGCGCCACCGGCATCCCCCTCGGCCTGGTGGTGCTGTCAACACTTTACGTTTTCACCTTGCGGCGCGCGGTGCTCGATCGCGAGGGATCGATGCTCCGTGGCGCTCGCATAGCGCAGGCGTGATCCGATTTGTTCCGCCGTGTAGCAAAGTCTTCCACGCGGTTGCAGTGCAGTAGAGGTTTTCGAGCTTTTCCATCACACGGGTCTTGCGACGTCGCTTTATCGGCATCATTGTTTAGCCGCGTTGCGGGGTGACAAGGCGATCGCTCTCGCGCACATCTGCCCTGTCTCACCGATCGAACGCTCCAGAATGTACAAGCTCTATTCGATGCAGCGCTCCGGCAACAGCTACAAGGTCCGCCTTGCGCTGGCGCTCCTGAACGCACCCTATCACGCCATCGAGGTCGACATTCTGCGCGGCGAAAGCCGCACGCCGGATTTCCTCGCCAAGAATCCGTCAGGGCAGGTGCCGCTGCTCGAAGTCGGCGAAGGACGCTACCTCGCCGAGTCCAACGCCATCCTCTGGTATGTCGCCGGCGGCACTCCGCTGGCGCCGGAATCGCGGATCGAGCGCGCCGAGGCGCTGCAGTGGATGTTCTTCGAGCAGCACGCGCTGGAGCCGAATATCGGCGCAGCCTATTTCTGGCTGGCGCTGGTCAAGGGCGGCCGCGACCTGCAGACCCATGCGCTGGAAGACTGGATGGAGCGCGGCTATGCGGCGCTGCAGGTGATGGAAAATCACCTCAAGACCCATGAATACTTTGCCGCCGGCCAGCTCACGGTCGCCGACATCGCGGTCTACGGCTATACCCATGTCGCCGACCGCTGCGACTTCGATCTTGCGACCTTCCCGGCGCTCCGCGCCTGGCTGCGCCGGGTCGAGCAGACCCCCGGCTTTGTCGCGATGGACTGGCGCCCGGACCAAGTGGACGATTCGGCTGGCATCGCCGCCGAAGCGTGAAGCTTGAGCCTGAGGCTCGCGAAAATAGCGGGCATAACAGCGGGGATAGCGAGCATAACCGTCAGCTCCGCCGCCTTTTTGCCATGTTCGACGCTGCCCCGCCGCAAAATTGCCAGTGATTCCAGCCACATTGGCGGGATTGCGGGTGATTCGCCCGCGCATTGAAGGATCCCGGACCATGAAACGGTCGCCCGGCGCAGCAGGCTTTGGCAGCCGCTCCGCGCCCGTCGCCTCGCCCCGGCTTAGGAATGCGGTTGCGGCTTCGCTCGCGATTGGCTCCCTGTCGCTGTGGCTGATCGTCACCCTCACGGTGTTGTCGATCAAGGTCTCGATGGCGATGCCGCTTCCGGCTTAATCAAAGTTTTTTCCAGGCCACTCGCAATTTGCGCGACAACGCGCGGTGATCGGCACCGCGATCGGGCAATGATGAAGACACCTGTCTTCCTTGTGACCGCGGCGCTGACCCTGGCAATCCTGCTGGCGGTGTCGCTTCTGATCGTCACCAGCACGCGCGGCGAGGATGCGCCCTCGCCGCCTACGACCATTCGTGGAAGATAAAAAACGCGCCGAGCGCGATCAGTGCAAACCCCAGCCCGTGATTCCAGCCCAGCGGCTGCTTCAGGTACAACACCGAGAATCCGGCGAACACGATCAGCGTGATCACCTCCTGCATGGTCTTGAGCTGCGCCGCCGAATAGACCGCGCTGCCCCAGCGATTGGCCGGCACCGCCAGCCAGTATTCGAAAAACGCAATCCCCCAGCTGATGACGATCACCAGCGGCAGCGAGACCTCCTTGAATCTGAGGTGGCCGTACCAGGCGAAGGTCATGAACACATTGGAGGCAAACAGCATCAGGACCGGCAGGACCTGCGGCGAAACACTTGGCATGGATATCCCTTCGAAACGTCCCGGCGCTAATACCTCGAGGTGGAACCCGGTTCCATCGCTTTCAATTATCATTTGATTTAAGGAACTGGAAAGCGGCCTTCGACCGGTCAACCACCTCTTAAGGATGCGGCGAGAAAGCCTGCCGCAGACGCAACCATCCTTCAAGATCCATCCGTTACTCTCGTGACGAACGAGAAACGGCATGCAGTTCGACTGGCGCGCAATCTCCGGTCCGGCCCTGACGGCAGCGACGGCGCTGATCGCCATCACTGTCGATCGCACCCTTATTACCGTTCCCAATCCGGCGCCGCTTCTGGTTTGCATCGTCGCCTTCGCAGGCTCGCTTTCCGGCCTCGGCTCCGGCCTGACCAGCGCCGCCATCGCCATCGCGGCTTCGGCGGTTTTCTTTCTCAACCACCGCGCCACGCCCGGCTACGACATCGCCGATCTGGTTCGCCTCGCCATGCTGGCGATGACCGCGGCCGGCACCGCCGCGATCACCGGCCTGTTGCGGGAACGAATGCTGGATGCGTTCGCATGGGAGCGCAGGCACCATGCCACCGCCGAACGGCTGTCGACGGCGCTCGACCAGGTCGACATCGGCATCGTGCTGCTCGATTCCGACACCCGCGCGGAATTCATCAACCGCGCCTTCCGCGATTATTTTTCGCTTTCCGACGCGCAGGCCGACTCCAAGCCGCCCTTCATCGCGCTGATGTATCACAGCCGCAATACCGGCGCCTGGGAACTCCCGGAGGAAGAGCTCGCCGCCTTCATCGCGCGACGCACCGAGCTGATGCGATCGGGCGATTCGACGCCGATCAACATCAACCTGCGGGACGGACGGGTACTGCGTTTTTCCTGCACGGCGTTGCCCGATGGCGGAAGGATGCTGAGCTACACGCCGGTGACCGAGCTGGTCCGCCATGGCGACGATCCCGCCAGCGCCGACTTCTACCGTTCGCTGCGCGACACTGGCCACCGCCGCCTCGTCCGGCATCTGCGCGCCGCGGAATAGCAGCGGCGGCGCCTCGCGCCGACGCGGTTGATCCTTGCCGGCTGTTTGCCTAAGAGAGGGCGCGCCCCGACGATCGCCCCCTTCACGAATAAAGCATCAGCCATATCCAACGAGTTATCCGTCCGCTTTCTGTCCCCGCAGGACTACGAGCAATGGCTTCGTTTGTGGGACGGCTACAATGCGTTCTACGGGCGCTCGGGCGCGACCGCGCTCGCGCCTGAAATCACCGCGATGACCTGGGCGCGATTCTTCGACGCCTACGAGCCGGTCCACGCCCTGGTGGCGGAGAGTGCCGGCCAATTGCTCGGGCTGACGCATTATCTGTTTCATCGCAGCACCACCGCGATCGCGCCGGTCTGCTATCTGCAGGATTTGTTCACCAGCACAGCCGCGCGCGGCAAGGGCGTCGGCCGGGCGCTCATCAACGGGGTCTATGCGCGGGCAAGATCGGCTGGATCGCCGCGAGTCTACTGGCAGACCCACCACACCAATACCACCGCGATGCAGCTTTACGACAAGGTCGCGGAGCATTCCGGATTCGTGGTGTACCGCAAGCTGTTGTGACGGGCGTGCCCCGGATGCTGCGCAGAGCGCCACTCTTGTGGCGTGGTGCGCTGCTGATCCGGGGTCCGTCGACGGTCTGGCGCGAGACCGGGTCCCGGCTCTGCGGAGCAGCGTGACCGGATGATGCTTCGCATCGCCGGAAGAACGCTGCACCGCGTCCGGGACACGGACGGCCTGTGGATAAGTCCACCTGTCATTGCCGCGTAACAAAGCCGGGCTAGGTTGCGCTCGCGTCTGATCAGGCCCCCCGTCACAGATCACGCGCCCCAAGCGGTCCCCGTCAGTCGCCGCGTCTGACCGGGGCCGCTGCTTTTTTGGGGCGTGTTTGCTGGCAAGCCATTGCTGCGTCAGCATCCCGAAATCCGGCCGAATTCGCGATCGGCGTCATTGTCATGGTACGACCGCACCTTGCGGCCTGCGGCCGCGCGCGTCACAATGCAAGCCCCCCTCTCGCGCTCCCCACTCCACAGGACGGACCTATCCATGCAAATTCGCAATCTCGGCGGCTCCGGCCTGCGCGTTTCCGCCGTCGGCCTTGGCTGCAACAATTTCGGCCAGCGCACCGATCTCGAAGCCTCGCGCAAGGTGATCCACAAGGCGATCGATCTCGGCGTCACGCTGTTCGACACCGCCGACATCTATGCCGGCATGGGCGGCTCCGAGACCGTGCTGGGCGAAGTGCTCGGCGACCGCCGCAAGGACATCGTGCTGGCGACCAAATATTCCAAACCGATGAGCACCGACGGCAGCAAGCAGGGCGCGTCGCGGCGCTACATCATGTCCGCGGTCGAGGCGAGCTTGCGGCGGCTGAAGACCGACTACATCGATCTCTACCAGCAGCACGACTATGATTCCTTGACGCCGATCGAGGAGACGCTGCGTGCGCTCGACGACCTGATCCGGCAGGGCAAGGTGCGCTACATCGGCAATTCGAACTTTCCGGCCTGGCGCATCGCGGAAGCTGAACTCACCGCGCGGCAGATGAACGTCAATCGCTTCGTGTCGTGCCAGGACGAATATTCCCTCGTGGTGCGCGAGATCGAAAAGGATCTGCTGCCGGCGGCGCGGCAATACAATCTCGGCCTGTTGCCGTTCTTTCCGCTGGCGAGCGGTCTGCTGACCGGCAAATACAAGCGCGGCGCTGCCGCGCCCGACGACACCCGCTTCGGCAAGTCGCCGGCGCTGCGCGACCGCTACGTCACGCCGCGCAACGAGGAGATCGTCGAAAAGCTGCAGGCCTTCGCACAGGCACGCGGCCACAGCATGCTCGAACTCGCCTTCTCATGGCTGGCCTCGCGGCCGCAGGTATCGAGCGTGATCGCCGGCGCCACCCGCGTCGAGCAGGTCGAACAGAACGTCAAGGCGATCGGCTGGACGCTGACCGCCGAGGAGTTGGCGGAGATCGACAAGATCACGAAATAAACTCGTCATTCCGGGATGCGCCACTTGGCGCAGGCCCGGAATCCATAACCACGATCGGGGGTTATGGATTCCGGGCTCGCTCGCTTCGCTCCCGCCCCGGAATGACGAGCTATGTTGACACCTTACCTAACCGACATCACTAACCTGCGGCCGAACTCGCCTTCCGCCGCGCCACCGTCTGGCAAACCTCGAATCCCTCGAATTGCGGGTGGTCGAGATAGAGCGGCTTGTTGTCGCCGGCCTTCTGATGCGCCGCCCGGAATGCCTCTGACCTTGTCCACGCTTCGAACACGGCCCTGTTCTCCCAGATCGTGTGCGACGCATAAAGCGTGTGATCCTCGGCTGCGGGTCCTTTCAGCAAATGAAACTCCACGAAGCCCGGCACCTTGTCGAGATGACTGTCGCGGGAGGCCCAGACCTGCTCGAACGCGGCTTCGGAGCCCTTGGCAACACGAAAGCGATTCATGGCGATGAACATAACTGGATCTCCTGATACCGCCGGATGCGGTCAACACCGACCCGATTCTGTATGAAGACGATCCGGCGGGTATTCACATAATGACAATTCCACTTGATCAATAGCGTAAAGCAGAAGAACGGCAAAACCTACGCCACCAGCCCCTTCATCGGCTTCACCGGCGCACTGTCGGGAAATACCGTTTCCGCCAGCACGCGCTCGGCGATGCCGAGATGATCGCGCAGCACGCCCTTGATCACGGCGCGCAGGTCGGTGGTGGGCGCAAGATCGCGGCCCTCATAGAGGCTGGCCGGCTTCAGCCCCGGCCAGTCGGAAATCACTCGCCCGCCCTGCACCGCGCCGCCGGCGAGCAGGGCGATGGTGCCGGTGCCGTGGTCGGTGCCGTCGGTGCCGTTGATGCGCGCGGTGCGGCCGAATTCGGTGGCGACCACCACCACGGTGTCGCGCCAGCGCGCGCCCAATCCGCCTTCGAATTCCGCCAGCGCGCCGTCGAGACCCGACAGCAGGAACGCCAGCCGGCCGACCGGACCGCCTTCATTGGCATGGGTATCCCAGCCGTCGAAGGCGAGTGCGGCAATCCGCGGGCCGTCGTCGGCCGACATCAGCTTGGCGGCGCCGCGCGCCACCTGCTTCATCGCGCCGACGGCATTGATGCCCGGCTTCGGCTTCATGTCGTCGCCCACAGCCACCTTGTCGAGCTGCAAACCTTGCGACAGCGCCTGCGCCAGCGCCGGGTCGCGATGATGATAGAGTTCGACGAGCCGCGCGGCGGTGTCGTCGTCGGCCTGCGGCAAGGCGACCGGCGCCCAGCCCACGGTCGGCGCCGCGCCGCGCAGCACCAAAGGCGTGGTCGGACCGACGGCGAGCGCGCTCATCACCCGCTCGCCGCGCGGCAAGGCTTCCAGCGCGCGGTTGAGCCAGCCGGATTGCACCCGTCCGGGGCCGGCGAAGCCGCTCTCGAGCACGTCCTGGCCGTCGAAATGCGAGCGGTCGCGATACGGCGTCGACACCGCGTGGATCACCGCGGCGTGCTTCTCCTTGTACATCCGCGCGAATTCCGGCATCGCGGGATGCAGCGCGAAAAAGGAATCCAGCATGGTCGCCGCGTGCGGGCCGCCGGAGGCAAGCGCGATCGAACCATGCAGGCCGGCATAATCGGGATCGCCCAGCGGCGCCACGGTGGCAAGCCCGTCGAGCGCGCCGCGCAGGATCACGACGATCAGCCGCGGATCGCGGCCGTCGGCGGCACGCGCGAATTTCGGCAAATAGGCCCAGGCGGCGAATGAGGCGCCGCCGAGCAGCAGCGCGCGCCGCGAGGTGGCAGCCGATGTCAGGCTTTCACAGCAGTCCATCGTCATCTCCTCTGGAATTCCGGCGACATCAACAGCAGCGCCAGCGCCTGTTGCCGCGATTCCGCGCGCTCGATGGTGCGCCGCGTTTCGGGCGACGCCGCGTCCGCCGCGGCAAGCTCCAGCAGGTCGCGGGGATCGATATTGCCGCCAAGCTTTGAAGCGACTTGCGCGGCGATATCGAGCCGCAGCTTCATCCCCTCCGGCGCGGCCCAGGCCGCGTTGGTGTCGGGAAATCCGTTCGGCCCGGCCGGCGACCACAACGGCTGGCCCAGCAGATTAAGGCCGCCGAGATATTGGCCGGGATCTTCGGGAATGCGCGCCAACAGCCGGCCGGTCGCCACCAGGAATTCGTAAGGCGACCGCATCTTGGTCAGCGGCGCGCGCCACGCCTCGTCGGAATCCACCAGCGCCGTCGTCAGCGCCCGGAGATCGCCGTCGGATTTGACGAACACGTCCCTCAGCCGCGCCACCAGGGCCGGCGGCGGTTCGTCGGCGACGAAATGGCGCGCGAATTTGGCGGCGATGAATTTCGCGGTCGAGGGATGGCGCGCGATATCGGCCAGCCCGGCTTCGCCTTGCGCCACGCCGCTTGCCTCGTAGACCTTGCCGAGCAGCCGCTGCGCCCCCGGCTCGTGGGCATTGGCGTTGAAGACAAAACTGCCGGGCGCGCCGAGCTGTCCCTGCCGTCCGGCGAAGGTCCACCCGGTGATGATGCGCGCCAGCGAGGTCACGTCCTCTTGCGTATAGCCGCCGCCGACGCCGAGCGTATGCAGCTCCATGATCTCGCGCGCGAGATTTTCATTCAAACCGCGCTTGCGGTTTTGCCCGGCGCGGGAGTCCGGGCCGAGCGACTGCTGGTTGTCGAGAAAGAACAGCATCGCCGGATGCTGCTCGACCGCCTTCAGCATGTCGCCAAAACGTCCCAGCACGTGCGGCCTGATCGCCTCGCGCTCGAACGAGCCGGCCCACATCCGCGCCAGTTCGCCCTTGTTGGCGGAGATGCAGAAATGGTTGGACCAGAACGCCACCAGCCGCTCGGTGAAACCGCATTCGGCGATGAACGCGCGCTGCAGCCGCGCCAGCGCCTCGGCGCGGTAGGTCTTCTGAATGATGTTGAGCGGCTGCGCCGGCGGCTTGGCCGCGTTGGGCTGCATCGCCTCAGTCGCAGTCATCGCCGCGTTGCCGTTCTCCGGCGCTTTCATCTCCGGTTGCTGTGCGGACATCTCCATGGCGACGCTGTTGAGCGAAAGGTTGCGCCGCTGCACCTTGGCGTCCGCGGGCGCCGGCGGCGGATTGGGCTCGGATGCGGGCGCGCCGGTTTTCGCCGCGGCATCTCGCGCGGCCTTGACCTCGTCCTGATAGGCGAACACCGCATTGGCCAGAGCCGGGGTCGATTGCAATCCCGGCAGCTCCAGCAATACGCCGTTGGGGCGGCTCAGTTCGGCTTTGACAAAGCCGCGCGGATCGGACGCCGCATTGACGAGATCGCCGGAGGCGCCGCCGCGCGCGCCAAATCCAAAGCGATTGAGCGCGACAAGGGCGGTTTGCGAATCGCGGGCCATCGGATTTCCCTTGAGGTGATCCTGCGCCTATATTGGGGGCGCAATATACCGCCGTTCGACATGAACCCGACATGAAAAACGCCGTTCAGATTCGGCTCGATTGATGACAAATCGGTTAGAAATCCCGGCCTCGCGCCGCCTCGCCTGTCCCAGATGCGGAACGGAATTCACCTGCAGCCTCTCGGGGCCGTGCTGGTGCGCCGAGGAACCCGCCCGGCTGCCGATGCCGCTAGACGGTGAGGATTGCCTGTGCCGGGAGTGTTTGCGGAAGGCGGCGGCGGGGCAAGCGGGCAATCTCACTTCGTCATCTTGATATCGTTAACCTCGGCGTTCCCCGGATGCTGTGCAGCACCATCAGCGCGTTCACGCGCGTCTTCGACGCGCTATGGCTTGCGGCGTGGTGCGCTGCTGATCCGGGGTCCACGTTGTTTGGCTATGAATGGGTCCCGGCTCTGCGGAGCAGCGTGAAGAACGCTGCACCGCGTCCGGGACACGAAACCGTTCTTGCGCTCGGTGTCGCGAACGGTAGTAGCACCCGATCGCGTTATCCCGGGCGAATCGATTCCGGCGTCAATGAAACCGGTCGCGCGGCCGCTCGACCGGACCGCCGGTGGGTTTCGGTGTGCTTCCGGTCTTGATTTCCTCCGCGGTGACGCGGCAGTCGCCGTTGCGGTCGAACCGCAGGATGAACGCGCTCGGCTTTTCGACGAACTCGTTGCGCGTGATCTTGCCGTCCTGGTTCTCGTCGAAGTAGCCAAAATCTGCATCCGCCAAAGTGGGATCGGCTTTTTTCACCGCCGCGAATTCGGACGGGCTGAGACTGCCGTCGTGATTGCTATCGGCGGTCTTGAAGAGCCGGTCCATAAAACTCTTCCATTCGTCGCAGGTGTAGACGCCGTCGTGATTGGCGTCCCAGGTCGGTGGCCCGCCGCTGAGCATGGCGTCTCCCCGCGGGGGAGCGGTTTGGGCCAGCGCGAGCGGTGCGCCGGTTAGAAGCATCCCGGCAACGCCGATCCCGCACATCAATCTTCGCTTGAACAAATTTCTCTCCTGTCCCTGCAGCCGATAACATTTCGATTGAAGTTATACGTTGCTTGAACCGGTTGAAACCCTCCGCGCAAGCGTCTTGAGCCGATGACGGCAACGCGTCGGCTCCAGCGCAAAAAATATATTATTTTTTTATCTGGCCGATCACGCCGCTAGACCGGATAGCCCGGCGATTGGCGCGCCATGCCGCCGAATGCGTCGAGCAACTTTTCGCGCCACGCATAAACCGGATCGCCCTCAGCGAGCAATTTGAACGGACTGACGACGCGCGCCCACTGGAAGGCGCCGAATACGATGTAGTCGGCATAGTTCGGTGCATCACCGCCGAGATAGTTTTGCGTCTTCAGGGTCAGCCGCATCGGCTCGAGCGCGCGCCTGAAACCTTCGACGGATTTGTCGCGTCCGGCCACCACCTCTTCCAGCGGCTTGCCGAAGCGCGCCTCGCGCGTTTTGCGGAAATAGGCCGCGTCCACCGGCTTCAGATGGCCGGGGATATCGGCCACGATCAGCGGGAACATGCCGCCGACCACGGCGATATCGCCCCACCAGTTCATCATCCGGCCCATGGCGCGGCCGCCCTCGCCGCCAAACAGCGACGGCCGGTCCGGATAGCTGTCCTCGAGATAGTTCGCGATCGCCCAGGAATCGGCGACCGAGCTCTCGCCATCGAGCAGCACCGGCACTTTTTCGGATTGGTGCGGGGCGATCGCCTCCTTCTCGGTGAAACACCAGGGGATGGTTTGCGCCGACAACCCCTTATGCGCCAGCGCCATCCGGGTCCGCCAGCAGAACGGGCTGAACGGGCGCGCATCATCGGTGCCGACCAGTTCGAAGAGTTTTAGAGACATTGAAGTGGCCCCCAGCAGATGAGCGCGCGTCAACCTGTTTCGTCATTGCCGGGCTTGACCCGGCAATCCATCTTTTTTCAAGAGGATGGATACGCGGGTCACCCGTCTACGCCAAGGCTTCGCCGGGTCTTCGATATTAGTCCGCCGAAGCTTTAGCGAAGGCGGAAGCCCGCGTATGACGGCCGGTGTTGTCGAAGCGCACTACCCACGATCTTCGCGGCCGAATCGGCCTTATTTCATTTCGTAAAACTC
>DATNMT010000236.1:0-2346 GCA_035602495.1 Bradyrhizobium sp. | reverse complement strand
CCGAAGGTCGACGGCAAACTACTAATAATCTCTTAAGCTTTGCTTACGGCGACCGTTTCAATGAGACCCCATCGGGCCGCGCGGACAAGGATAGCGGCCAATGAGTCCGGCTATTTCGTCAATCCGCGCAGCACCAATTCGTTGAGCCGGGTGGCGAACGCCGCCGGATCCTCCGGCAACTCGCCGTCGAGGATCTGCGCCTGCTCCAAAAGCAGCAGCGACAGGCCGCGCGCGGCGTCCTTGCGCTCGGCGATGGCGGCGACCAGGGGATGGCGCAGGTTGATTTCGAGGATCGGCTTTGTCACGGCGCCCCGGTTCTGCTGCGCCAGCAGCCGCTCGAGCGCACGGTCCCGTCCCGCGCCGCCGGCCACCAGACAGGAGGCGGAGGTGGTGAGCCGTTGCGAGGCGCGCACGTCGGACACCCGATCGCCGAGCGCATCCTTGATCGCGGCGATGGTGGCGGCTTCATCGGCGGCGGGCTTGTCCTTGTCGGCGGCCTGGTCGTCGATCAGCGGGATCAATGCAAAATCGACGTCGCCCTGGCTCAGCGATTTCAGCGGCTTGCCGCCGAAATCGAGCGGCGCCGAGGTCCAGAAGGCGTCGACCGGATCGGTCAGCAGCAATACTTCAATGCCGCGCGCGGTGGTCGATTCCAGCTTGGGATTGGATTTCAGCCGCTCGATGGTCTCGCCGACCAGATAGTAGATCTCGGTCTGGTTGGGTTTCAGCGCCTCGACATATTGCTTCAGCGAGCGCTTCTCGCCCGCGGTGGTGGTGAAGCGCGACAATGCCAGCAATTTTTCGCGGCGCTCAAAATCCTCCCAGATACCTTCCTTGATGACGGGGCCGAACGCATCGCAGATTTTTGTGAACGCCTCCGGCTCTTTCTCGGCGAGGCTTTCCAACTCGCCGATCACCCGGCCGGTGACGGCTTTGCGGATCTGCACGAGCTGCGGATTGTTCTGCAGCATCTCGCGGGAAATGTTGAGCGGCAGATCCTCGCTGTCGATCACGCCGCGGATGAAGCGCAGATAGCCCGGCAACAGATCGGCGTCGTCGGCGATGAAGACGCGGCGGACATAGAGCTTGACGTGGCCCTTGCGGGTCGGCTCGAACAGGTCGAACGGCTTTGTCGACGGCGCAAACAGCAGCACCGCGTAGGACTGTCGGCCCTCGGCGTGGTAATGCAGCGTCATCGCCGGCTCGTCGAAGGCGCCGGCGATCGACTTGTAGGCTTGCGTGTAATCCTCCGGCTTCAGCTCCGATTTCGGGCGCTGCCACAGCGCGCTCGCCGAATTGATCTGCCGCGACTCGCCTTCTTCCGGCTTGAGTTCGATCGGGAACTGGATGTTGTCGGAATAGGCGGAGACGATCCGTTCGATCTCGTAAGCCTCCAGGTATTTCCTGGCGTCGTCCTTCAGATGCAGAGCGATTTCGGTTCCTCGCGTAATGCGCTTCGCATCCTCCTCGCTTGCCGGCGCGATATCGAACCCGTTGCCGCCCGACGATGTCCAGGTCCAGACCTCGCTCGTTCCGGCGCGGCGGCTGGTCACGACGATGCGGTCGGCGACCATGAAGGCGGCGTAGAAACCGACGCCGAACTGGCCGATCAGGCCGGCGCCGTCCTTGGCCTCGGTCAGGCGGGACAGAAAGGACTTTGTGCCGGAGCGTGCGATGGTGCCGAGATTGTCGATCAATTCCTGCCGGTCCATGCCGATGCCGTTGTCGATCACGGCAAGCGTGCCGGCCTTCTTGTCGGGCACGATGCGGATTTTGGCCGGCTCGCCGTCGGCCATCAGATCCGGCGCGGCGATCGCCTCGTAGCGCAGCCTGTCGAGGGCGTCGGAGGCGTTGGAGATCAGCTCACGCAGGAAAATGTCGGTCTCCGAATAGACCGAATGCACCATCAGGTTCAACAGCTCGGCGACTTCGGCCTGAAATGGTTTGTGCTCGGCAATGGTGTCCGTCGTCATCGTCGGTCTCGCTCAAGGTGCAGGGGAAACCCGATATATAATGCTGCAATTGCTGCTGGCAAGATTCAAAGACCGCTCCCGCGTCACGGATAGAGCTTCGAAAATGTGGCGACGGCGGCGTCAGCAAGCCGCGCGACCTGCGCAAGCCCTGTACAGCCTGCCCATTGACGCCGTGATATCAGCATAGGACATTTCAATCGGGCGCGCGATCGGGATTCCGGCCATGGATGTTTATCACTTCAGGAATTTCGAGTTGCTCGATCCCGAGGCCGGGGAATTGCACGGCGGCCACGAACTGGTCGTCGAGGGCGACACGATCAAGGAAGTCTCGGCCAAACCGATAAAACTTGAAAAGGCCGGCGTCATCGACTGC
>DATNMT010000228.1:0-6886 GCA_035602495.1 Bradyrhizobium sp. | reverse complement strand
AAACACCGGCGTTCTGGCTGGCGGTCGGCAAGATCATCTGGATCAACGTGCTGTTGTCCGGCGACAATGCGCTTGTGATCGCGATGGCCTGCCGCGGCCTTGTGGGCCGGCAGCGCCTATGGGGCATGGTGATCGGCGCCGGCATCGCGGTGGTGCTGCTGATTTTGTTCACCGGCATCGTCGCCAGGCTGATGGTGCTGCCCTATCTCAAGCTGGTCGGCGGACTTGCGCTGCTCGCGATCGCAGCCAAGCTTTTGGTCCCCGAGGATGAGGGCGACGACGTCACCGCGGGCACCAGTCTCTGGCACGCCATCCGGATTGTGGTGATCGCCGACATCGTCATGAGCCTGGACAATGTCATCGCGGTCGCCGCCGCCGCCAATGGACAGATTTCGCTGTTGATCCTCGGGCTCGCCATCAGCATTCCCATGATTATCGCGGGCGCCGCGTTGATCATGCTGATACTCGACCGCTTTCCGGTCCTGGTCTGGCTCGGCGCAATGCTGCTCGGCTGGATCGCCGGCGAGGTGATCGCGACCGATCCGGCGGTGCAACCCTTGCTGCGGCGGCTGCTCGATGGCCAGATCGCTCTCCATCTCGACGCGACCTCGGCGATTTTCGGCGTCGCGCCGCATTTCATCCTGGACGGCGATCTGGTCGAATATATCGCCTCGATCCTGGGCGCGATCGCGGTTCTGGTCGCGGGGTCGATCTGGCGGAAACGCCGGCTGCAACAGCTCGAACAGATCGCGCTGCCGGCCGCGGCCGAGACGGCCCAGCCGGTCGATCGCGCGTAAGCGCGACGTCTCTTTAACTGGCTCCCGCGGGGCCAGGCTGCGCGTCATGGTAAATGATTCATTACGCGTGGCTTGGTCTCGGTGGATCCAGGCCATTCCGACCCAAAAGCACCGCGTCGATATACGGTGTTTTAAGCAACCTCGAAAGTTTCCGTGATGCCGTATCGAAACATTAGGTTGATCCGCCGACGGTTCACGTCGACCGGAGGAGCCTTCAAATGGATACGACGTCGTTGAGCTGGAATGCCGCCCGCGGATGGCGGTCGCAAAAGGACGAATTGGCGCCGCATCTTGTTCTCTACTTCGGCAGCCGCCAAACGCTGTCCGACGCAAAGCGCTACCACGAGCTGCGCGCGATGTTTCCGGAGGCCTGCCTGATGGGCTGTTCGACGGACGGCCAGATCTGCGGCGACGAGATTATCGAAGGCGGGGTCAACGCCGTCGCGGTTCGTTTCGACGCGACCGGCATCCGGACGGCGATAGCCGACGCGCCGAATCCAGGCGACTCGCGGATCTATGGCGAGGCGATCGGCCGGGCGCTCGCGTCGGACGATCTCGCCGGCGTCTTCGTATTGTCGGATGGTCTCGCTGTGAACGGCAGCGAACTGGTTGCCGGCATCACCAGGCACACGGGAAACGTTCCGGTGTCCGGAGGGCTTGCCGGGGACGGCTCCCAATTCACTGAAACCGTGGTCGGGCTCGATTGCCCGCCCCAGAGCAAGAAGATCGCCGCGATCGGGCTCTATGGCAGCGCGATCAAAATCGGTCATGGCAGCGCCGGCGGCTGGGACGTGTTCGGACCGAAGCGACGGATCACGTCTGCCGAAGGAAACGTGCTGTTCCAGCTCGACGGCCAGCCGGCCCTTGATCTCTACGAACGCTATCTCGGTGAAGACGAGTTCGAGGCGTTGCCGGGATCGGCGTTGTTGTTCCCGCTCCAGATCCACGACCCGCGGCGTCCCGATCATCAAGTGGTGCGCACCGTTCTGGCCGTCGATCGCGAAAAGAGGTCGATGACGTTCGCCGGCGACATGCCCGAGGGATGGGTAGCTCAGCTGATGCGGGGAAATTTCGATCGCCTGGCATCCGGCGCCGCCGAGGCGGCGCAACTGGCGCGCGGCGGGCTCGGCGATCTCAAGGACGGCGACGGCGTGGCTATTCTGGTCAGCTGCATCGGCCGCAAACTGCTGATGGGCCAGCAGATCGTCACCGAAATCGAGGCTGCCGCCGCCACGCTGGGGCCGGACCTGACCCGCATCGGTTTTTACTCCTACGGTGAAATCACCCCGCATGCGACGTCCGGCATCTGCGAATTGCACAACCAGACCATGACGATCACAACGATGGTTGAACATGCATAAACTGTTTGCCCGACAGCTTGCCAAGTCCACCGGGCCCACCGGCGAGGTCGATCTCAAGATTCTCGGCGCGCTGGTCGTCGACGTCTACGAGCAGGCCGAACGCGACCGGCGCCGAACCGACCGGTCCATCAAGCTGATGATCGAAGAGCTGGAGGAGGCTACCGAGAAGAAGATCGATTATGTCGCCCATCATGATCCGCTGACCGACCTGCCAAACCGGGCCGCCTTCACCGAACGTCTGACGCGGACGATCGAGCAGGCAGCCGCGCAGCAGGCTCAATTCGCCGTCGTTTGCGTCGATCTCGACCATTTCAAGGAAATCAACGAGGTATTCGGACACGACGTCGCCGACAAGCTGCTGCAGGAGTTCGCAAGCCGCCTGAAGATGGTAGCCGGAGAGACCTATCTCGCGCGTCTCGGCGGCGACGATTTCAACATGATCGTCACCGACGGCAATCAGCCAAGGGTGACCGAAGAACTCGCCAAACGGGTTCAGGAGCTGGTTTCCGACGGTTTCAATATCGACGGCCGCGTCATTCGGATCGGGCTGAGCATCGGTATCGCCGTCTATCCGCTCGATGGCGCCGATGCGGCGACCCTGATGGTCAATGGCGATGCCGCGCTCTCCAGCGCCAAGCGGGACGACCGCGGTTCGCTGCGTTTCTTCGAAGCCGAGATGGACAAGCAACAGCGCGAACGCCGCGCGATGCAGCACGAGCTGGGTTCGGCGATCGAAAACAATCAGCTGAAGCTGTTCTATCAGCCGCAGGCGCGGATCAACGGCGAGGTCATCGGATTCGAAGCGCTGCTGCGGTGGGAGCATCCGACCCGCGGCAGGGTCGCGCCCAACATCTTTATTCCGCTTGCCGAGGACAACGGCACGATCATCCCGATCGGGGAATGGGTTTTGAGGGAGGCATGTCGTCAGGCGGTGTCCTGGTCGCAGCCTCTTACGGTTGCCGTCAATCTTTCGCCGGTTCAGTTCCACTACAGCGACCTGCCGGCGCTGGTGCTCTCCATCCTGGTGGAAACCGGGCTAGCGCCGCATCGGCTCGAACTCGAGATCACCGAAGGCGTGCTGATGAGCGACTTCGAGCGCGCCATCGGCACCCTCCGGCGCTTGAAATCGCTCGGCGTCAGCATCGCGATGGACGATTTCGGAACCGGCTATTCCTCGCTGCGCTACCTGCAGGCGTTTCCGTTCGACAAGATCAAGATCGACAAGAGCTTCGTCGATCAGCTCGATCAGAACCTGCAGTCGCAGGCCATCATTCGCGCCGTCATCGGGCTTGCTCACGGTCTGGCGCTGCCGGTGCTGGCGGAAGGGGTGGAAAGCGCGGACCAGCTCGAATTCCTGAAGCGGGAAAACTGCGACGAAATCCAGGGCTATCTGATCGGCCGGCCGCAGCCGATCGAGGGTTATTGGTCGCTCGTCGGATCATCGCCTGCCGGAAACCGGCGGCCCGAAATGGCCGGCTGAGACAGGGCTGCCGTCTAGCGACATTGTGCAATTCCACAGTGCAAATCTCCAGGCGATATGGATGATCCTGCATCGGCGAGGCTCCGATCGCGGTTGTCTAGAGCGGGATGGGTTTAAGTTTGGTCATATCCGGCGTTGGCGAAATAATTGGCGCATTCGGCCGGTGAGACGGTGACGAGGATTGGCGCGATAGCCTCGTAGACGGCTTCGGTAGTTCGCTGGGCGGATTTGCGTAGCCAGTGTTTGAACTTGGCGAAGAACTGCTCGATCGGGTTCAGATCGGGCGAGTATTTCGGCAGGTAGAAGAGTCTGGCGCCGGCGCGGCGGATGGCACGACGCACGGCGTTGGCCTTGTGCGAGCCGAGATTGTCCATGATGACGATGTCGCCGTGCCGCAGGGTTGGGACCAGAACCTTCTCGATGTAGAGAAGGAAGGCTTCGCCATTGATCGGCCCCTCGATGAACCACGGGGCGGTGATGCGATCGTGGCGCAAAGCGGCCATGAACGTCAAAGTCTGCCAGCGGCCGTGCGGCACTTTGGCTCTGATGCGTTGACCGCGCGGCGCCCAGCCCCGCAGCGGCGCCATATTGGTTTTGGTCCAGGTCTCATCGATGAACACCAGCCGAGTGGGATCGATCCGATCCTGATACTTGGCCCACTGCGCCCGCCGCCGGGCAACATCGGGACGATCCTGCTCGGCGGCAATCAGCGTCTTTTTTTAAAACTTAGCTTCTCGGCGTGGACGAACTCCCACATCGTGCGGTAATCGACCTTGAGGCCACGCTCAGCGAGTTCGGCTACCAGCCCCCGCACGGTAAAATCTGCCTTTCGGCAGCGTTGCACCAGCCATTCGCGGTGCGGCCCGGCAATCTTCTTTGGCCTATAGCCGCCGATCTGGTCCGGTTTGACGCTGCCGGTCTCCAGGAAGCGCTGAACCCAGTTGATCGCCGTGCTGATGCCCACCCCAAATTGGGCCGCCGCCTGATGCCGCGACAGGCCGCCTTTGACAACAGCCCTTACCACCCGCTCACGAAGGTCATTCGAATAGGCTCGTCCCATCCATGCTGGCCTCCTCCCAGCCAGCATGTTGAATCAGAAGCCTTCTGATTTGGGAATCCCTAATCGATTCAAACTAGACCCATCCCGCTCTAGCCTTGGCCAAGTGCATGAACTCCGGTGAAATTGTTAGTTGCCGTTCCGAAATCGGCTTGATCCGGAACCATGCAACGTACAGCGCTGGCAGGAATACGAGGGTCAGCAGCGTCGCGACCACGAGCCCGCCCATCACCGCGTACGCCATCGGTCCCCAGAACACAGTGGGCGCGATCGGAATCATCCCCAGAATGGCGGCGGCGGCGGTCAACAGGATCGGGCGCAATCGATGCTCCGTGGCCACGATTACCGCGTTCCATGGGTGCTGACCCGCGGCAATTTCGGTATCGATCTGGTCGATGAGGATCACCGAGTTGCGGATCACCATGCCGGTCAGCGAGAAGACCCCGAGGATCGCGACGAATCCCATCGGTGCTCTCGCGATAAGCAGCGCTGCAGCAACACCGATGAGAGCCAGCGGTGCGGTGGCAAGCACAAGGAACAGCCGCTGAAAACTCTGCAGTTGCACCATGAGGATCGTGATCATGATCAGGATCATGAGCGGAAAGACCGCGAAAATGCTGGCCTCCGCTTTGGCGCTTTCCTCGACCGTGCCGCCTGGAACCACGTCGTAACCCGCCGGCAATTGCGATTTAAATGCCGCAATTTCGGAAGAGAGGACTTTCACGACAGTCGCTGCCTCAAGCCCGGGCGCCGTATCGGCTTGCACGGTGATTGTTGGCAGACGATGGCGGCGCCAGACCAATGGCGGTTCGATCCCGTAGGAGAGTTTGGCGACCTGCTCAAGCGGCACGGCCCGCCCGCCCGGCACGTTGATCATGAGGCTGCGCAGGGTCTCCAGCTTCGCGCGCTCCTCGGGAATGGCGCGGGCGACGATGTCAATCAAATAGATATCATCGCGCACCTGGGTGACGGTCGTGCCGGATAAGATGGCATTAATGGTCTGACTCAGTGCTTGCGAACTGATGCCCAGCGCCCGAGCCTGGTCCTGATCCACCTCAACGCGGACGACCTTGGACGGCTCGTTCCAGTCAAAATTGACATTTCGCGCATTTGGCGTCTTGCCGAGCAAGGAAGCGAAGTTCTGCGCAATCTCACGGACCTTCACTAGCTCGGGACCGCTGATGCGGAACTTGAGCGGCCAGCCGACTGGCGGCCCAAGCTCCAAGGGGCTCACGCGCGGCTGCACCTGCTCGAATTCGGGGCGTTGCAATGCGGCGAGAACGCGCGCTTGCACCGCCGGGCGAACCTTGAATCCTCTTGTGACTATCACGCCTTGGGCGAAGAAGTCATTAGCGAGCTGTTGATCGAGCGGCAGATAGAAGCGGATGGCCCCGCTGCCGATGTAGAAGGACCAGTGTTCAATGTCGGGATCGCTCTTCAGGATTTTCTCGAGGTCATCAACCACCTTGCGCGTGGCATTGATCGAGGACCCTTGCGGCAGCGTCAGGTTAACAAGCAATTCTGGACGGTCTGAGCTCGGGAAGAACTGCTGCTGCACGAACTGCATGCCGACGAGAGCAGCAACAAAAAGCGCAACCGTGGCGCCGATCACCCAATATTTCAGATGTAGCACGCGATCGAGCGCGGTGTGGAATGCACGGGCAAAGCGCGACGGCTCATGGCCGTGCCCTTGCATCTTGTTAGGCAGGATGAAAACGCCTGTCAGTGGCGTGAACAGCACCGCAACGAACCACGATGCGGTCAATGCAATACCGACGACCGCGAAAAGCGTGAAGCAATACTCGCCGGCGCTGCTCGCAGCAAAGCCCACGGGAACGAACCCTGCGATGGTGACGAGCGTGCCGGTCAGCATCGGGAAAGCGGTAGAGGTATAGGCAAATGTTGCGGCGGTGACCTTGTCGCAGCCTTCTTCGAGCTTCTTGATCATCATCTCCACGGCGATCATCGCGTCGTCGACCAGGAGCCCAAGCCCGATGATGAGTGCGCCAAGCGAGATACGCTGCAGGCTCACTCCGGCAAGCTTCATGACGACGAAGGTGATGGCAAGGACCAGCGGAATCGCAATCGCGACGACGATGCCAGGGCGCCAGCCGAGCGAAAGGAAGCTTACGGCCAAGACGATGGCGATCGCTTCGACCAAGGTCTTGATGAATTCGCCAACGGCCTCTTC
>DATNMT010000226.1:0-2966 GCA_035602495.1 Bradyrhizobium sp. | reverse complement strand
CGTCATCGCCGGCAGCATGGTGATCCTGCTGTTTTCGATCGTTGCGATCCTGCTGGTCGACAAGCAGACGATTTTCTTCATCAAGGTCGCAGCCCCCGTGCCCGGCGGCGCCTTATTCGCCGCTTCCGCCGAGCGCGCCTATCTCTTGCTCGGCTGCCTGATCGGTTCGGCCGGCGGCCCGCTGCAGGCCGCGTCGCGCACGCTATTGATCCACATGGCGCCGAAGGATCGCATCGCGCAATATTTTGGATTGTTCGCGCTGACCGGAAAAGTAACGTCCTTCATCGGCCCGTTGGTGATCGGCGCGATCACCGCCGTGACGGAGAGCCAGAAGGCGGGCATGGCGGTGCTGGTGCTGTTCTTCGTGGCGGGGCTGGCGCTGTTGCGAAGGGTGAGAGATTGACACCGTCATTCCGGGGCGCGCGTGACCGCGAACCCGGAATCTCGCGCCGTATCATCTCCAGATTCCGGGTTCATCGCTCCGCGATGCCCCGGAATGACGGACTTGGATCAATGCCGGAAATGCCGCACGCCGGTGAACACCATGGCAATCCCGGCATCGTCGGCGGCCTTGATCACCTCATCGTCGCGCACCGAGCCGCCGGGCTGGATCACGGCGGTCGCGCCGGCCTCGATCGCCACCAATAGCCCATCGGCGAAGGGAAAGAACGCATCCGACGCCACCACCGATCCCTTGGTCATCGGTTCGGCAAGCTTTGCCTCGAGCGCGGCATCCTGCGCCTTGCGCGCGGCGATGCGCGCGGAATCGACCCGGCTCATCTGCCCCGCGCCGATGCCAACGGTGGCCAGATCCCTGGCATAGACGATGGTGTTCGACTTCACGTGCTTGGCGACGCGGAAGGCGAACATCAAATCGCGCATCTCGGCTTCCGTCGGCGCGCGTTTGGTCGCGACCTTCAGCACCATGTCGTCGACCGCGGCATTGTCGCGGCTCTGCACCAGTAATCCACCAGCGACAGTCTTGGCGGTCAGACCGATCGCGCGGGGATCGGGCAAGCCGCCGGTGAGCAGCAGCCGCAGATTTTTCCGCTTGGCGACCACGGCGATGGCGTCCTCGTTGGCATCCGGTGCGATGATGACCTCGGTGAAAATTTCGGTAACAGCTTTGGCGGTCTCGGCGTCCAGCGTGCGGTTCAGCGCAATGATGCCGCCATAGGCCGAGGTGGAGTCGCAGGCGAGCGCCTTTCGATAGGCGCTGACGAGATCGGGGCCTTCCGCGACACCGCACGGGTTGGCGTGCTTGACGATGACGCAGGCCGCGGTGCGCTTCGGATCGAACTCGGCGACGCATTCGAACGCGGCGTCGGTATCGTTGATGTTGTTGTAGGACAGCTCCTTGCCCTGCAATTGGCGCAGCGTCGAGACGCCGGGCCGCTTGTCGGGCAGGCGATAGAATGCTGCCTTCTGGTGCGGGTTCTCGCCATAGCGGAGCGCCTGAATCAGCCGGCCGCCGAACGCACGGAAATCGGGCGCCTCGGTGTTCAGCTCGCTTGCGAACCAGTTCGAGATCGCGGCGTCATAGGCGGCGGTGCGTGCATAGGCTTTCGCCGCGAGTCGGCGGCGCAGCGCGAGCGTGGTGCCGCCCTGGTTGGCGTTGAGTTCGTCGAGCACGGCCTGATAGTCGCTGGCCTCGATGACCACTGCGACGTCGTCATGATTCTTCGCGGCGGCGCGGATCATCGCAGGCCCGCCGATGTCGATATTCTCGATGCACTCCTCGAAGTCAGCGCCTTTGTCGACGGTAGCCTCGAACGGATAGAGATTGACCACCAAGAGATCGATCGGCGCGATGCCGTGCGCCTCCATCGCCTGCGCATGTTCGGCATTGTCGCGGATCGCTAGCAGGCCGCCATGCACCTTGGGATGCAGCGTCTTCACGCGCCCATCCATCATCTCTGGAAAGCCGGTCAGCTCGGAGACGTCGCGCACCTTCAGCCCTGCGTCGGCAATCGCCCTGGCGGTGCCGCCGGTCGAGATCAGCTCGATGTTGTGGGCGGCCAAGGCGCGGGCGAAATCGATCAGGCCGGATTTGTCGGAAACGGACAGCAGGGCGCGGGTGACGCGGCGGAGGTGGTCGGTCATGGGCAAGCTCCTTTGTTCAAGGGGTACTTTTGCCCAGGCGCGCGGCAGATAGTCCCGCGCTTCCCGATGGTGCTCCATCCAAGGTCGCCAGTCGCGCGAGCGACGGGTGGTTAGCAGCTTTCGGCGACGTTCACAACGGCCAGATGCGCCTGACGCCACATCTTGCGCAGCACTTTTCTACAGCGGCAACTCCGGCTCGTGGTGGGCACTGCGCCGGGCCGCGGTGGCCGAGGCCGAGGTCGACGAGCGCACAAAGCTCCAGCGGATCGAGGGGGCGTGGCGGGAGTCCTGCCGGATCACGATCTGCGCGGTGCGGCGGGGGCCGTCGTTGCCGGCCAGGAACACGCTGTCTTCCAGTTCGACCCTGTCGTCGAGCGCCTCAAAGGTCCAGACGTCGCGGTTCGGCAGCACCAGCATGACGCCGCGGGCGTCGCTGAGCCGGCTCGCCTTCACCGCCGGGTGCAAGTGAAACCGCACGGCGTAGTCGGTCTCGTTGCCCTTGATGCGCGCGCCCGGCGCCGGCGATACCGCATCCTCGCCGTCGAGCCTGGAGCCGTCATGGGCGGCCATCAGCACCCTCCGATGCATCACGCCGAAGCGCGCCAGGTAGCCGTCATGCGAGGTGGTCAGCAGCACGCCATTGGCGACCACCTCGCGATAGCTCTCCACGTTCGACGGACCGGAGACGACCGGCGCGCCCTGCAGCAGCCGCTTCATCGCCGTCAGCTCGACGAACTGGCAGGACGAGGTTTCGTGAAAGGTCAGCGTCGAATGCGCCGCCGTCGAGCGCGCAAAGGCGCGCCAGTTGTCGCGGCCGGTGGCGGGCATGCCGCAATTGGTGACGATCCGGCTCAGTCCCGACG
>DATNMT010000218.1:0-4210 GCA_035602495.1 Bradyrhizobium sp. | reverse complement strand
CCGACGCGCTCATAGGCCGCGAACGCCTGCCGGCGCGCATCGGCGACCTTGCCCGCGCCCGGCAGCCGCTCGCGCGCGAGCGCAAATGCGTCGCTCAGCGCGCGTCCGGTCTCGGTTTTTGCCAGTGCAACGTTCATCATGAAATCCGTATCGCGCCTCAGGCCGCGTCTTCGAACTGCGCGTAGCCCTCGGCTTCGAGCTGAAGCGCCAGTTCCTTGCCACCGCTCTTCACCACACGGCCCTTCGACATCACGTGCACGAAGTCGGGAATGATGTAATTCAGCAGCCGCTGGTAATGCGTGATCACCACCATGGCGCGGTCCGGCGAGCGCAGCGCGTTGACGCCGTCGGCCGCGACCCGCAGCGCGTCAATATCGAGGCCGGAATCCATCTCGTCGAGGATGCACAGGCTCGGCTCGAACAGCGCCATTTGCAAAATCTCGTTGCGCTTCTTCTCGCCGCCGGAGAACCCGACATTGACGCCGCGGCGCAACATGTCCTGCGGAATATTGAGGCTGGCCGCGACGCTGCGCACTTTCTTGAGAAAATCCGGCGTTGAAAATTCGCTCTCGCCGCGGGCCTTGCGCTGGGCGTTCAGCGCGGTGCGCAGGAACGTCATGGTGGCGACGCCCGGAATTTCCACCGGATACTGGAACGCCAGGAATACGCCCTTGGCGGAACGTTGGTCCGGCGACATCTCCAGAACATCCTCGCCGTTGAACAGGATTTCGCCGCCGGTGACTTCATAGCCCGGCTTGCCGGCGATGACATGGCTCAGCGTCGATTTGCCGGAACCGTTCGGTCCCATGATGGCGTGCACTTCGCCCTTGTTCACGGTGAGCGAAAGCCCGTGGAGAATCTCGCGATCCTCGACGCGGACCTGCAGGTTTTTGACTTCGAGTAGTGACATTCCTTTTTCCTAACTTCGGCATCCTTCGAGACGGCTGCTTGCGCGGCTTCCTCAGGATGAGGTCTTATCCAACCGAACCTTCCAGCGAGATCGAGATCAGCTTCTGCGCCTCGACCGCGAATTCCATCGGCAGTTGCTGCAGCACGTCCTTGACAAAGCCGTTGACGACGAGGCCAACGGCCTCCTCCTGCGACAGCCCGCGCTGCACGCAATAGAACAACACGTCCTCGGAAATTTTCGAGGTGGTCGCCTCGTGCTCGAACAGCGCCGAGGAGTTCTTGGCCTCGATATAGGGCACGGTGTGCGCGCCGCATTTGTCGCCGATCAGCAGCGAGTCACAGGCGGTAAAATTGCGCGCGCCGGTGGCCTTGCGGTGCGCGGTGACGAGGCCGCGATAGGTGTTCTGCGACACGCCGGCGGCGATGCCCTTGGAGATGATCCGGCTGGTGGTGTTCTTGCCGAGATGGATCATCTTGGTGCCGCTATCGACCTGCTGGTGGCCGTTCGAGATCGCGATCGAATAGAATTCGCCACGCGAATTGTCGCCGCGCAGGATGCAGCTCGGATACTTCCAGGTGATCGCGGAACCGGTTTCGACCTGGGTCCAGGAAATCTTCGAATTGTTGCCGCGGCAGTCGCCGCGCTTGGTGACGAAATTGTAGATGCCGCCCTTGCCCTCGGAGTTGCCGGGGTACCAGTTCTGCACCGTCGAATACTTGATCTCGGCATCGTCCAGCGTAACCAGCTCAACCACGGCGGCGTGAAGCTGGTTCTCGTCGCGCTGCGGCGCGGTGCAGCCTTCGAGGTAGCTGACATAGGCGCCCTTGTCGGCGATGATCAGCGTGCGCTCGAACTGCCCGGTGTTGCGCTCGTTGATGCGGAAGTAAGTCGACAGCTCCATCGGACAGCGCACGCCCGGCGGCACATAGACGAACGAGCCGTCGGAAAACACCGCCGAATTCAGCGTGGCGAAGAAATTGTCCGAGGTCGGCACCACCGTGCCGAGATATTTCTTCACGAGATCGGGATGTTCGCGGATCGCCTCGGAGATCGGCATGAAGATCACGCCGGCCTGCTTCAGCTCCTTCTGGAACGTGGTCGCAACCGACACCGAATCGAACACGGCGTCGACGGCAATGCGGCGCTCGCCCTCCGGGCGCACCACGCCTTCGAGGACCTCGACCTCGCGCAAGGGGATGCCGAGCTTTTCATAGGTCTTGAGGATTTCCGGATCGACCTCGTCGAGCGAGCCGATGGTCTTCTTCGGCTTCGGCGCCGAATAGTAGTAGAGATCCTGATAATCGATCCTGGGATAGTCGACGCGCGCCCAGGTCGGCTCGGTCATGGTCAGCCAGCGGCGAAAGGCCTCCAGCCGCCAGTCCAGCATCCAGGCCGGCTCGTTCTTTTTCGCTGAAATGAAGCGGATCGTGTCTTCGGACAGCCCCTTCGGGGCCTTGTCGGACTCGATAAGCGTCTCAAACCCATATCGATACTGGTCGACGTCGATCCGCCTGACGCGATCGACCGTCTCTTGTACGGCAGCCATTCCATCCTCCGCTCGCGGTTTCAAGGACCGCGGTGGATCAATCTCGAAAGACTATTACGATGTTCCTTGACGGAATGAAACCTGCTTAGAACCGTTCAAGCAGTGTTTCGTCGCCCCCTATAGTTAAGGTCCCGGTGAGCTTTCGCCAAGCCTCCAAACAGCGATCGATGTCGTCTTCTGAGGTAGACCAGCCCAGACTGAGCCGCACCGCTCCCCGCGCCAGCGAGGAACCTGCTCCCATGGCCTGCAGCACGTGCGATGGCTGCACCTTTCCGGAGGAACAGGCCGAACCCGAGGACACCGCGATACCCGCCAGATCGAAGCCGATCACGGCGGTTTCGGCCTTGAGGCCGGGAACCGTGAACAGCGTGGTATTCGGCAGCCGCGGCGCCTCCTCCGCAAATACCAGCATGCCCCGGGTCTGCCGCAGGCCGCTTTCAAGCCGGTTCCGCAAGTTTTCGAGCCGGGCAGCATCGGCTTGCAGCGCGCTCATGGCGGCCGTTACGGCCGCGCCGAAGCCAACAATTCCGGCAACGTTCTCGGTGCCCGCCCGGTGGCCCCGCTCCTGGCCGCCGCCGCGCAGCAGCGGCTCGGGCGCGGAAACGCCTTCCGCGAGGACCAGCGCTCCGATGCCCTTGGGGCCGCCAATCTTGTGCGCCGAAAGCGTCACCAGATCGGCATTTATCATACTGATATCAAATGGTATTTTTCCAAATGCCTGGATCGCGTCGACGTGCAGCAGTGAGCCGGCGGCATGAACCATCTCGGCCGCTTCAGCCACCGGCTGCACCGCGCCGGTTTCGTTATTGGCCAGCATCACCGATACCAGGGCCGGCGGCCCGTTTTCGAGGTTTGTGCGCAGACCATCCAGATCGACCAGGCCGGACCGGGTAACGCCGGTGGTGCTCACGGCCAGGGGAGGAAACCGCCCGCCCGCGAGCACCGAGGGGTGCTCGATCGCGGTGACAATTAGCCTCTGCACGGGAAGCCCGGACGCCCGCCGCATCCCGGGCGTCAGCGCCGAGGTATTGGCCTCGGTGCCCCCCGAGGTGAAGACCACGTTCCGCGGCAACGCGCCGACGGCGGCGGCGACCCGTTCTCTCGCGTCCTCAACCAAACGACGAACCTGGCGACCCTCGGCATGGACGGATGACGGATTGCCGGCCAGTTCCCACGCCGCTTGCATCGCCTCCCGGGCCTCGCGGCGCAGCGGCGTGGTCGCATTCCAGTCGAGGTAAACCCGGTCAGGCATTGAGTATGATATTACCTTAAATCCAAAGCGCGAGCATGGCGTCCGATTTGTCGGCTGCGTCCTGCCTTATGCCAATTGGCGACGCCGGCGTCTTTAGGCAACGCGAGCGACGCGCCACGAACGCGCGGCGAGATGTTCAAGATGCTTGCTTTTTGCCCCTCGCCTCATGTTAGAACGCGGCCTCCAGTTCACCAGGCGCCGTTCGCGCAACGCCCAACGACGTCTGATCAGCCCCTTCTTTCGCACAGGTTTCCTCTCGCCGAAGCGCCAGATGAACCAGCACAAAGTCGGTTGATATTGCCAAGGACCATCAATGCCTGAAGTCATTTTCACCGGCCCCGCAGGCCGCCTCGAAGGCCGTTACCATCCGGCCAAGCAGAAGAACGCGCCGATCGCGATGATCCTGCATCCGCATCCGCAGTTTCACGGCACGATGAACCACCAGATCATCTACCAGTGCTACTACGCGTTCGCGCATCGCGGCTTTTCGGTATTGCGTTTC
>DATNMT010000212.1:0-5058 GCA_035602495.1 Bradyrhizobium sp. | reverse complement strand
GCGACGCGGCCATCCACCCAGCGTTCGCTGGGATCGCGGTCGCACAACACCCAGAGCTTCCAGTTCTTGCCGTGGCGAATGATATCTTGCGCGCGCCGGTGCACGTGCCGGAAACCTTGCATCACTTCTTCGTCGGATACCGGTTTTCCCGCGACCGGCTCCGGCGCGTCATTGTGGTAGGTGACGACGAGGTTGAACACCTTCCAGCCGGACAGCGGGTAGTGCACGATGTGGCATTTCGGTCCGGCCCAAAGCGTCGCTGCATTCCAGCGCAAATCTTCCGGCATCTGCTCGGTCGGGATCACCGAACGATAGGTGGTGTGCCCGGACACCCGCGGCGGCCCGTCGGCGGCGACCTGCTTCCTGATATTCGACCACAGCCCGTCGGCGCCGATCAGCAGCGAGCCGGTGACGCGCTCGCCGGAAGTGAGCCGCGCCGTCACCGACGCGCCGTCCTGAGTGTAGCCAATCACCTCGCTGCTCACGCGCAGTTCGATCAACATGTGATCCCGGCACGCCTTCAGGAACACGCCGTGCAGGTCGCCGCGATGCACGACCGCGTAAGGGTTGCCAAAGCGCGAGCGGAAAGCCTCGCGCAGGTCGACATGGGTGATCTCTTCGGCCGTCAGTGCGTCCATCAGCCGGAGCTGATCGATGTAGACCGCCATGGCGCGCGCGGCTTCGCCGACGCCGAGATAATCGAAGGCATGAAACGCGTTCGGGCCGAGCTGGATGCCGGCGCCGATCTCGCCGAGCGCGGAAGCTTTTTCGAGCAGGATCGAGCCAATGCCCTTTTGCGCCAGCCCGAGCGCGGTGGCGAGACCGCCGATGCCGCCGCCCGCGATCAGCACGGGCCGTGGGTTGCTCGCGCCCATCAGCCCGATTTGCCCAGATGTTCTAGCGCGTCCTCGGCGCGCAACGGCACCCGCGAGGCCTCGTTGTTGAGATCGACCAGTTGCGTGAGCAGCGCCAGCAAGGTCTTGCGGTCGGCCGGTTTCAGGGGCTGCAGCATCCGCGCCTGGGCGCGATCGACCGTGGGCATGATGTCGCGCAGCAGGGCCGCGCCGGCCTTGGTCAGGTAAAGCAGTTTTATGCGCTTGTCGTCGCGCGAGGGCTTTCGTTCGATATGGTGCTTGGTCTCCAGCCGCTCGATCACATTGCCGAGCGTCGAGCGGTCGAACGCGATCACAGCGGACAACCGCGTGGCGTCGATGCCGGGATGGGTGTGGATCGCGACCAGGGCTGCGAATTGCACCGGCGTCAGGTCGAACGTCCGGCACTCCTCGATGAAAATCGACACCGCGATCTGCTGCATGCGGCGGAACAGATAGCCGGGCGCGGTATAGACCGCGTCCATGGTGATGGCTGAGTTCTTATTCTGCATCGGGCTGCCGCTCCGGTGCGGCGTCCGCGAACGCCTTGTTGCCTTTCGCCGCCGCTTCCGCCTTCAACAGGCGCGGGAAGGCTTCGACGTCGACGCCAAAGCGCCGCGCGTTGGCCAGCTGCGGCACCAGGCAGAGATCGGCCAGGGTCGGCGCCTCGCCGAAACAGAACGGGCCGGGTTCATGCGCGATCAGGATCTCGCAGGCCGCAAGACCCTCGCGGTTGGCCCAGGCCGCCCAGCCCGTCACTTCCGCCTCGGGCAGGCCGAGCTGCCGCAACCGCGCCAGCACTTTGAGATTCTGCACCGGATGGGTGTCGCAGGCCAGCACTTGAGCGAAGGCGCGGACCTTTGCGCGGCGCAGCCGGTCCTTCGGCAGGAGCGGCGGTTCGGGATGGGTCTCGTCCAGCCATTCGATAATGGCGAGCGACTGGGTGATGATCGCGTCCGCATCCTGCAGGGTCGGAACCAGCCCCTGCGGGTTGATGGCGAGATAGGCCGGATCGCGCTGCTCGCCCTTGCGCAGATGATGCGGCAGGTGCTCGGCGCCCAGTCCCTTCAGGTTGAGCGCGATGCGGACCCGGTAGGACGCGCTGCTGCGGAAATAGCCGTGCAGCTTCATGGGGGCCTCCCTCGAATTTTCTCGTCGGCTTTTGCCAGCCTCATTGACCCCTGCCATATTGTAAGTATACTGTCAATCAACAGACCCAGAACCTTAAGGGAGGCTCGCCATGGAAGCCGTACAGAAGACGCCGGAACGCGAGGCGTTCTACAGGAAGATCGACGGCGAAAACCTTGCCGCGCTCTGGAACGTGATGGGCGACCTGATCACGCCGGAGCCGCGCAGCGCCTGCCGGCCGCATTTGTGGAAATTCGACGCCATCCGCGACTACATGACCGAAGCGGGCAAGCTGATCACCGCCAAGGAAGCGACGCGGCGGGTGCTGGTGCTGGAAAATCCGGGTTTGCGCGGCCAGTCGAAGGTCACGACCTCCTTGTTTGCCGGCGTACAGATGGTCATCCCGGGCGATATCGCGCCGGCGCACCGGCACAGCCAGTCGGCGCTGCGCTTCATCCTCGAGGGCAAGGGCGCTTATACCGCGGTCGATGGCGAGCGCACCGCGATGGAGCCGGGCGATTTTGTCATCACGCCGTCGATGACCTGGCACGATCACAGCAACGAAACCAACGAGCCGATGTTCTGGCTCGACGGCCTCGACATACCGATGGTGCAGTTCTTCGATGCGTCGTTCGCGGAAGATTCCAAGGAGGATCAGCAGAAGATCACCCGGCCACCCGGCGACAGTTTTGCCCGCTACGGCCACAATTTGCTGCCGGTCGACGAGAAGCGTAAGTCAAAGACCTCGCCGATTTTCAACTACCCCTACAGCTGCACCCGCGAGGCGCTGGAGCAGGCCAAGGTGCGCAACGAGTGGGACGCCTGCCACGGCTTGAAGCTGAAATTCTCCAATCCCGAGACCGGCGATTTTGCGATGCCGACCATCGGCACCTTCATCCAGCTGCTGCCGAAGGGATTCAAGACCGCGCGCTATCGCGCCACCGACGCCACCGTGTTCGCGGCGATCGAGGGCAAGGGCCGCTCGCGGATTGGCGAGCAGACCTTTGAATGGGGCCCGCGCGATCTGTTCGTGGTGCCGAGCTGGCAATGGGTGACCCACGAGGCGGATCAGGATTCGGTGCTGTTCAGTTTTTCGGATCGCCCGGTGCAGCAGAAGCTGGATTTGTTCAGGGAAGATCGCGGCAACGCCTAAAGCTGTCGTCCCTGCGACCCGTCTACGCCAAGGCTTCGCCGGGGTCATGACGGTGGGCCGCCGAAGCTTTAGCGAAGGCGTCAAGCAGGGACCCCTAACCACAGATTGTAGTTGTTAAATCGGCTGGGACTCCAGCGTCGCGCAACATGAACATTGGTGGTTGGGTCCCGGCTCAAGGCCGGGACGACAAAATCACCGCCAGTGCAATAGCCGCGTTTCCAGCCAGTTGATCAGCCGCCCGACTGCGAGCCCGAACAGCGACAGGATCACCACGCCTGCCAACAGCTGATCGGTCTGCATCAGATTGCCGGCCTGCAGCACGAAGGCGCCGATGCCGTATTCGGCGCCGATCATCTCGGCGCTCACCACCAACAGCAGCGCCACGGAAGCGGTGATACGGAAGCCGGCGAGGATCGAGGGCAGCGCGCCCGGCCAGATCACCCGGCGCACGATGGCGTGGAACGGCACGTTAAAGCTCTGCGCCATCCGGATCAGGTTGCGCGGCACATTGTCGACGCCGCTATAGACCGAGATCGCGGTGGAGAAGAACACCCCGAGCGCGATGGTGGCGATCTTCGGTTCCTCGCCGATGCCGAGCCACAGGATCAGGAGCGGCAGCAGCGCGATTTTCGGAATCGGAAACAGCGCCGAGATGAAGGTGATGCCGACCCCCCGCGCCAGCGACGAAAGCCCGATTGCGAAGCCGACAATGACGCCGGCGACGGTGCCCAGGATCCAGCCGGTGCCGATCCGCATGATCGACCAGGACAGATGATGCCAGAGCGCGCCGGAGATCGCGAGCTGCCAGATCGCCCGCGCGATCGCCGACGGCGGCGGCAGGAACAGCGGATTGACCCATCCGGCGCTGCCGGCGAGTTGCCAGAGCCCGATCATGAGCACCAGTGCAATCCAGCCGGAGTAGCGGCCGGCCCTCGGCGTAAAGCCCGCGCCGCGAAACGCCACCGGCCGGGTTTCGGCGCCGGTATCGGCCTGCGACGAAGCCGCCTCTGTTGGCGCGCGGTCAAGCATGCTGGACCTCGCGCTCGGCGTCGATCGCCTCCTCGCGGATCAGCGACCACAGCTCGCCCTGCAGCGCCAGCAGCTTTTCGCGGCCCGCGATATCGCCGCGCTCGCCGCGCGTCATCGGGATCGCCACGACTTCGCGGACGCGGCCGGGCCGCCGCGACAGCACGACGATGCGGTCGGCCAGCCGCACCGCTTCTTCCAGATTATGCGTCACATAGACCGCGCCCATCGAACCATCGGCGAGCAGGCGGACAAAATCCTCCATCAGCAGTTCGCGGGTTTGCGAATCCAGCGCCGACAGCGGTTCGTCCATCAACAGGATGGCGGGCCTGACCGCGAGCGCGCGGGCAATGCCGACGCGCTGGCGCATGCCGCCGGACAATTGTTTTGGATAGGTGCCGGCGAAATCGGCGAGGCTGGTGCGGCGCAAGGCATCGTCGACGATGGCGCGCCGCTCGCCGGGCGTCAGTCCCGTGTGCAGCAGCGGGAATTCGACATTCTCCCCGACCGTGCACCATGGCAGCAGCGCAAAATCCTGGAACACAAAGGTCAGCGGATTAAGACTGCCCGGCGGCGGCGCGCCGCGCCATTCCGCAGCACCCGCGCTCGGTTGCAGCAGCCCGCCCATGATCTGCAACAGAGTGCTCTTGCCGCAGCCGGAGGGACCGACGATTGCCACCACCTCGCCCGCGCCCACCGTGAACGAAACGTCGTCGAGCACCTCGAGCGCGCCGAAGCGGTGGCGGATATGGTCGGCGATCAGGTCCATGCAGTGTCTCGTCTTTTCCGAAGCTCATTTTAGCTCGTCATGCCCGGGCTTGTCCCGGGCATCCACGTCTTAATGCTGCAGCGGCAAGAAAGACGTGGATGGCCGGGACA
>DATNMT010000088.1:0-10856 GCA_035602495.1 Bradyrhizobium sp. | reverse complement strand
GGCCAGGAAGTCGAAAAGGAGGAACACGACAACCTGCTCGCCGAGGGTTCTTATTCCGCCGGCTCCGAAATCAAGGACGGATATCCGGAGTTCACCTTGGCCGTGCTCAAGAAGCTCGGCTGGGACAAGGACCTCACCGCGCAGGAAATGGCGGTCATCCAGCGCGTGAATCCCGCCAATCCCGATGCGGTGTCGTGGTCGCTTGACCTTTCTGGCGGAATCCAGCGGGTGTCGATCGAGCACGGCTGTTCGCCGTATGGCAACGGCAAGGCGCGCATGATCGCCTGGAATCTGCCCGATCCGATTCCTGTCCACCGGGAGCCCATCTTTACCCCGCGCCCGGACCTCGTCGCCGATTATCCGACCTATCCGGATGCAAGGCAGTTCCGCGTGCCCAATATCGGGTTCAGCGTTCAGAAAACTGCTGTCGACAGGGGGATCGTCAAGCAATTCCCGCTGATCCTGAGTTCCGGTCGCCTTGTCGAATACGAAGGTGGTGGCGAAGAAACGCGCTCCAACAAGTGGCTCGCCGAGTTGAAGCAGCACATGTATGTTGAAATCAATCCGGCCGATGCGGGCGAGCGCGGCATCAAGGACGGCGGATGGGTCTGGGTGACCGGAGCGGAGAACAGTTCAAGGACCCGCATGAAGGCGCTGGTGACCGAGAGGGTTGGCAAGGGCGTTGCCTGGATGCCTTTTCATTTCTCCGGCTGGTACGAAGGCGCCGATCTGCGCGCTAAATATCCGAAAGGCTTCGACCCCATCGTGCTCGGCGAGAGCGTGAACACGCTAACGACCTACGGCTACGACCCTGCGACCGGCATGCAGGAGCCGAAGGCAACCCTTTGCCAGATCAGAGCAGCGTGAGAGGGCGGAAGCGATGGCGCGCATGAAATTCCTTTGCGACGCGGACCGCTGCATCGACTGCAACGCCTGCGTCACCGCATGCAAGAACGAGAACGAGGTGCCCTGGGGTATCAATCGTCGCCGCGTCGTCACCATCAATGACGGCAAGCCTGGCGAACGCTCAGTATCGATGGCCTGCATGCATTGCACCGACCCGCCCTGCGCGGCGGTTTGCCCGGTCAGCTGCATCTATCCGACCGAAGACGGGATCGTGTTGCATGATAAAGATATCTGCATCGGCTGCGGCTATTGCTTCTATGCCTGTCCGTTCGGAGCGCCGCAATATCCGCAGGTCGGCAATTTCGGCTCGCGCGGCAAGATGGACAAGTGCACCTACTGCGCCGGCGGGGGCGGAGATGAGACTGCCGGCAGCGCCGCGGAGTTTGCGAAATACGGCTCGAACCGGTTCGGCGAAGGCAAGCTGCCGCTATGCGCCGAGATGTGCTCCACCAAGTCCCTGCTCGCGGGCGATGGCGATATCATCGCCCAGATCTACAAGGAACGCGTCTTGAAGCGCGGCTATGGTTCCGGCGCGTGGGGCTGGCTGACGGCGTATCATGAGGGCATCGAGGTCTGAGCGGGCAGGTGCTGGAGTCAGATCGCACGGAAGAGGCTTGAACGTCATGAACCCCTTTGCGCGCACTCGCCTTCTGTTCGTCGCCGTTGCCTTGCTGACGATGGCTGCGGCGGTGCCCGTACAGGCCCAAAAACTTGGTCCCGACGGCGCCCCCAACCCGACCGCAAGCGTCGTCGATGAACGGACGCTGCTGAAGCAGTTTCCCCGTGTCGAGGGGCGCATCGACATCCCCGATAGCAAGGCGGCTGTCCTGATACAGCCGGCGGGACGGACGTGGGATTATTTCCACGAGGTACTGCTGCATTGGGGCGGGGCAATCGTGATCCTCGGCACCATCGCGCTGCTCGGATTGGCCTATGTGATCGTGGGACGGATTCGAATCGCAGCGGGGCGCTCGGGACGGAGAATCCTTCGCTTCGAGGCCTTTGAGAGATATTCGCATTGGCTGACGGCGGCGTCGTTCGTCGTTCTCGGTCTGACCGGCCTCAATATTACCTTCGGCAAGATTGTGCTGTTGCCGCTGATCGGCCCGGATGCATTCTCGAGTCTCTCGCAAGCCGCAAAGTACGTGCACAATTTTACCAGCTTCGCATTTATGGTCGGACTCGTGCTGATTGCGGTGATCTTTTTCAGGGACAATCTCCTGGAACGGGTCGATATCGACTGGCTCAGGCAGGGCGGAGGTTTCATCAAAGGCAAACATGCGTCCGCCGGACGCTTTAACCTGGGTGAGAAGCTCGTTTATTGGCTCTCTCTTGCGGCTGGCATCGCGGTCTCGGTTTCGGGGCTTCTGCTGCTGTTTCCCTTCTACGGAACCGATATCGCTGACATGCAGCTATCCCAGGTCGTACACGCCGTTGTGGCGATTTTATTCGTCGCCCTGATCCTGGCCCACATCTATATCGGAACGCTCGGCATGGAGGGTGCGTTCGAGGCCATGGGCACTGGCGAAGTCGATCTCAATTGGGCGAAAGAGCATCACGATCTCTGGCTTGCCCGGCAGCTCCCAAACCAGGACAGGCACGAACAGTCTTCGGCGACACCGGCAGAATGACCGTCTCGATCCGCCGTTTCCGGAGACGAAACTAGTCCGCCGTCAACAGGCAATGGTCGATGCCGGCCGGAGGAACGGCGCGTACTGCAACCAGACTCTAACGCATCCCCGCAGTCTTGCGGAGCTTTGTGACGTGCTGATGCTTGAGGAGTGAAAATCATGGACGATATCACGCGGCGTTCGATATTGGCGGCGACAGCTGCCGGCGGCTTTTTCGCGGCGGCGGCAACGGCGGGTGCGCAGGGCAATGATTCGATCCCGCAGCCGATGCGGCCCGGACACGGCGGCACCGATCCTGGTCCGCGCAACCTCCTGCGCGACCGGCAAAATCCGGATATCCTGGTTCCGCCCCCGACCGATCACGGCACGCTGCCTAATCTGCGCTTCTCGTTCTCCGATTCGCATATACGGCAGGAGAGCGGCGGCTGGACCCGTCAGGTCACCCAGCGGGAGCTGGGTGTTTCCAAGGACATCGCCGGCGTGAACATGCGCCTGAACGCCGGCGGCGTTCGCGAACTGCATTGGCACAAGGCCGCCGAATGGGCCTATATGCTGTACGGCACCGCCCGCATCACCGCCATCGACCCCCAGGGACACAGCTTCGTCGACGACGTCGGCGTCGGCGATCTCTGGTATTTCGCATCGGGCGTTCCGCATTCGATTCAGGGTCTCAATCCCGACGGTTGCGAATTCCTGCTGGTTTTCGACGACGGCGATTTCGACGAAGACGACACCTTCCTGCTCAGCGACTGGTTCAAGCACACACCCGCGGAGGTGCTGTCGAAGAATTTCGGTGTCCCCGCCGCGTCCTTCGCTCAGGTTCCGGATCCAGGCCAGCTCTATATTTTCGCGGCTGCGGTGCCGGGTCCGCTGGGCTCCGACAAGATCGCCGGAGCCACCCCGGTGTCGCCGAGCCTGAGCCACAAGATGATGGCGCAGCAGCCGATCAAGACCAAGAGCGGCACCGTGCGGATCACCGATACCAGTGTATTCCCGGCGTCGAAGACGATCTCGGCCGCGCTGGTGGAGGTCGAGCCCGGCGGCATGCGCGAGTTGCACTGGCATCCGAACACCAATGAGTGGCAGTATTACATCGAAGGCCAGGCGCGCATGGGCGTATTCGCGGCGTCAGGCCAGGCGCGCACCTTCGACTTCCTGGCCGGCGACGTCGGCTTCGTGCCTTTCGCCACCGGCCATTACATCGAAAACACCGGCACGGCGCCGCTTCGCTTCCTGGAGGTGTTCAAGAGCAGCTATTACGCGGACGTTTCGCTTAATCAGTGGCTGGCGCTGACGCCGCCGGAACTGGTAAAGGCGCATCTCAAGCTGGATCCGCAGGCACTTGCAGCGCTCCACAAGGAGAAGTTTCCGGTCGTGCCGGCCTGATCCGGTTGGGACGATGTCGTTTCGCGGGTGTAGCGAGAAGGCCCGGCGGGTCAGCTCTTCTCGCGGCCGTTGTGCTTTGGCGCCTCCCGCTCACGCAGATAATCATCGGTGGTGCGGGCCGGCTGCCTTTGTACGGCGTAAGGATCGAAGCTCTCCTCGGCGGCGACGGCTGCGCGGCAGTCGTCGCACATCTTGATCAAATCGAGGCGTCGGGACGAGCTCGCATACATCCAGTGTTTGCCTTCGAGCTTCGCCACCACACGTTCAATCGCGCTCTTCACGCCGAACGGCTTGCTGCAGCGGACGCAGCAGAACGGCTCCTCTTCCTTGAGAACGCGGGCAGGGGCCCTGGCGGCGCCAAAATCGATCTGAGGCTTCAGCGTGATGACATGTTCGGGACACGTAGCCTGGCAAAGCCCGCACTGCACGCAGGCATCTTCGACAAAACGCAGCATCGGCCGTTCGGGATCGTCGCGCAATGCGCCGGTCGGGCATGCCGACACGCAGGACAGACAAAGCGTGCAACCGCCGACGTCGATCTCCACTGCTCCGAATGGCGCTCCTTCGGGCAGCGCGATGATATCGACGGGCGCGGGCGCGGCGCGGTAAAGCTCGCCCAACGCGAAGCGCAGCACGTCCCGCTTTCGCCCCGTCGGCCGGAAGTTTTTCGGACGTGGGGCCGGCAGCATGAACGGTATCGCGCGCAGCGCAGCGATAAGGGATTCCGGATCATCGGTCTCGATGGTCGCAATGCGGCCGGCGCCGAAGCCGAGTCCTGTCAGGATCGGATCCGCCAGCGCGATCGTCCGCATCAAGCCGGTAATGTCGTGGCGCGGCCGCGCCCGGAGCAGGAAGCGGATCGCCACGGCGCCATAAGCGAAGGCGGCAGCGACGGCCTCAAGTCCGACTTGCGTGATTTCGTTGATCGCGAACGGCAATACATGCGCCGGCAAGCCATCGCCGAACCGTGCCAGCGCATCGATCAGCGGCGCGCCATGGGAATCGTCGTGGAGCAGCACGATCGCCTGTTCGCCGCCGGCTTCGCGATAGGCGAGCAGCATCGCGCGCAACTTCCGCATCAGCGCGTCTTCCGGCGGCAGCGCGTAGGACGCCGCGCCGGTGGGACAGGCTGCGGCGCACTGCCCGCAACCCGCACAAATATCGGCATCGATCGCCACATGATCGCCGGCAGGCGTGATCGCACCGGTCGGACAAAGGTTCAGGCAGCGTGTGCAACCCGTGACCTGCGAGCGCGAATGGGCGCAGAGTGTGGCGTCGAACGTAACATAGCGCGGTTTCTCGAACGTGCCGACCAGGTCACGCGCCCTGAGGACCGCCTGCAGCACCGCGGCGGGATTGCCGGGATCGGCGCGCAGATAGCCGTCGCGCAAGTCGGCTGCAGGGAAAAACGGCGTGCCGCCGGTCAAATCCAGGATGACGTCGCAGCTCGACCGCGTATTATTGCGGGACGGCCCGAACAGCAATGTGCCGCGTGAGGACGGGGCTGGCTGCGCGAAATCGTCGACCGTGACCTCGAACGCGCCGAGATGGCCACGGGCATTTCTGACCTTTCCCTTCGCCACCGGAAATTCGGCTATTCGTGGCGGCGCGATCGCGGCAGGCGGTTCAATCAAAACGGTGACGTCGAGATGGTCTTTGAGCAGGTTGCCGGCTTCGACGGCGGCGTCGTCGCGACCGCAGATGAGGATAACGCCGCCGCTCTCAAGTTCCGCGAACGGCACCGGCGGCATGGGCTCGGCCGCCGCGGCAAGCAAAGCCGCCATCTTGGGCCCCGTTTGGGCCGCTGCGCTGGACCATCCGGCGGACTCCCTGATGTTGGCAAATTGGATCGGACTTGCTCGCCCGGTTTCCGCCGCCGCCTCCGAGAACAGAGCCGTCTCCTGGGTGCATCCGACGGTGAGTGGCGTGTCCTTTGCCGCGATGGTCCGGAAGCGATCGAGTTCGGCGCGGCATAGCTGGGTCGCGCTGATCGGCTCGTCACGGCAACCGCGGCGGACTGCGCCGACGTCGAGGGGCATCGTGTCGTCGCACGAGCAGATCAGAAGATGTCTGGTGGAATCAGCCATCGTTCTCACAACTTCTTGTAGGCCTCGGCAGGTTCCCCGCCCCCAACCCGCGATTGGCCGAAATGCCTGGGAAGTATATACTGATTGGATTGGAAAAACGCGATGCCGGAGTGTCCGAGGGACATCGGACCCCCCGGTATGGGTGTTTTGCGAGCTGGAAATGCCGTTGTCGTCAGGTGCCCAAGGCGCCTGATCCGATCACGGGAGGACCGAAGCGGTGAAGCTGTTGCGCACCATCCGGCTCGATGCGTCGGATTCGTATGTATTCGAAAGGCCGGCAGAGCCTGGTGAGTGGGCTGTGTCGGGCGCTTTCGCGTTTGCCCATTGTGACCCGGGAAGCTTGCGGGGCAGGGCGCGCACCGCATTTCGTGCCGGCTTTCTGGGACTGAGTTCGCTCGGCCGCTCGACCCTGGTGCAGATCGTCGAAGCAAGCCAGCAGGATCGGAGCACGGTCGTCGACATGCTTGCGATGCAACTGGCCGCGCATTTCGGTGCGCCCAGCGTTGACGCTGCTCGCCTGGCCGCGGAAGAGGAAGTCAGTTTTGTGGCTTCGCTCTGCAACCATCCGACGGGTGTGCTGGTCGCCGTAACTCGAAGCCAGGATAACGGGACGATCCGCGAAGCATTCCGCACATTGCGCCCACGCGAGGGGGCGGGGCATGCGCGCGCCTTCGAGTTCCTGGAGGTGGTGGGCGACGATGCGCCGGGCGAGCATCTCGATCTCGCCGGGCTGGAGAAAGGACCGCACAATTGAGTGCCCCGCGCGACTTCTGGCTCTCCTGCGGGCACCATTTGCTTGATCGCGACGCCAGCGGCAAATTGCTGGTTACCGAGGAGTTCCTGAAAGCCTATCTGGCACGCCCGGAGCTTGTGCCGCCGCCGGAAGCATGCGCCGCGGAACGACAGCTGCACCGCTCATTGCTGAGCGATCCGCGGCAGTTCGTCGCGACCTCCCGGATTGCCGCCATCGCCGACGCTGACGCGCGCGAAAATTGGCAGATGATGATTTCGTGGCGCGATCATCTCGTAAGACACCGCAACCTGGAAGCCGCGTATCTCGAGATCGTCAGGCGCAATATCAAATTTCCGCATGTCTTCATGGATCAATTGGTGCACGCGATTCTGCGAAATGCACTGAATGATTGCGACGATGCTTTTACTCTCCGCGCCGCCGAGATGTTCTTCCGCCCGCAGAAACTGGTGATTGGTGAAGGATCGCTCGTCGCGGTCGACGAAGAAACGCGGGCGTCGCTCGAGCGACGGCCTCAATCGCCGTTGGTCGAATTGCTTGGATTGCCGGTGACGGCAGACGTCGACCTCCTCAATGATGCAACCGCGGCAAGCTACTGGGAACGCAGCGACCGCTTTGACATGGCGCTCGACTTTGCCGCCGGTCAGCGCGGCATGGCCGCCCTTGGCGTCGCCATCACCCACTGGCTGTCGCATCTGCTGGCCATCGATGTCGCGATTGAACCGTTGAGCGAACTGCGTGACGCGCGGCTTTCATGGTATGTAGGCCTGAGTTCCGATGCGACGCGCCTCGGGGATGCGATCTGGAATGATCGCGAGCTCGGCGATGCGGAGTGGGCCCAGCTGGTCGGCCTGTTCCGGCTGACTTTCCGCGACCCGGCGGATATGATCGAAAAAGTGAGGGGCGAACCGATCTACCTGCTGATGGCAATGGCGCCCGACGGGGTGTTGCGGCTGAAGCCGCAAAATCTCGCAACCGGCTTGCCACTTCGGGACAAGGAGGCAGTCAATTGAGATCGACAGCTCTCGCACGCATTCCGGTTGGCGTCCTGGTTGAACGGCGCAAGGCGAAGAGCGCGTGGGTTGAGTTTCTGTGGCGGCCGGTCTCGGTGTTTGTTGGAAATGCATCGGCAGCCCCGTGGACGCCGTTCGATACGGCGCCGGAAACCAGCTTGTTCTATGCCGGTCAGGCCGTGATCGAATTGCACCGCACCGAGACGGTCAATTATCGCAATAATCTCGCGTCGGGCGCTCCTGCGTTATGGGTTGCCTTGCGACCTGCCACCTCTGGGCGGCCGTATGAGCTTATTGCCGTGACGGCTGATCCGGCCGAAGGGGAGGCGTTCACCGATGCGGGCAGCAATCTGGTGGAGACCGTACCGATGCCGGCAGATGTCGTGGCAGCCGTCGCCATGTTCATTGCCGAACATCACGTCGAACGGCCGTTCCTCAAGAGGCGCCGCCAGCCTTCGGAGCCGGCGCTTGCCTCCGGCAGAGGCAGACGGGAGAAGATGGAATGACCGCGCGCGAAAATTTTGTCTCACGCTGGGCACGGTTGAAGCGTACTTCCGGGCTCCGGCGCACGATAGAGGAGCGGACCGATTCGCCAATCCCCTCGACGCCGGAGGTAGCGGACGGTGCGGAATCGCAGCCTCGAGGGGATGCTGACACGACCGATGCGCTCACTGATCCGGCCGGCTTGCCGTCGATCGAAACCATTACCCTCAACACGGACATCCGCGGGTTTTTGCAAAGCGGCGTACGCGCCGAGTTGTCGCGCGCTGCGCTCCGCCGGGCCTGGGCGAGCGATCCGGCTATTCGCGATTTTATCGGCATCGCCGAGAACCAATGGGACTTCAACGACCCGAACGCGATCCCCGGGTTTGGTCCATTGCAGGAGCAGGACAGCGCGCCGGCGCTTCTGACGCAGGTGCTGGGCAGGCATGACAATATTGCCGAGGTGATTGCCGAGATGCCGCTGGCGGCGGAACCAACTCTGGCGTCCGCAACCCATCCAGAATCCAATGAACTCGGTCAGAGCGCGCAGTCAACATTCGACGTTTCGCCGCCGATCGATATTCGCGGTTCGCGAGAGAACAGCATCGGAGAGGGCGCGGCTGCCGGAAACGATACCGCTGCCGAGGGACATGAATCCGGACGAAATCGCCGTTCTCACGGCAGCGCCTTGCCGCGGTAAGGTCCTGGTGCGGCAGCGGTCCGCGGTCGCATATCGCAGGTTGAGAGTGCAACAGATGCAGGAGTCCAGAACTCGGATTGCTTCTACGCGGGTGGTTGACGAGATCGATCGCGCCCGCGCGCAAGAGTATGCGCTGCTCGCCACCCTGCTTTCGCGCAGTCCGGATGCCCAGATGATTCAGCGCCTGGCCATGCTGCGCGGCGACGCAAGCCCCATCGGGGTCGCTCATGCGGCGCTCGGACAAGCCGCGGCCCGAGCGGATGAAACGAGCGCAGCACGGGAATATTTCGATCTGTTTGCCGGTCTCGGACAGGAAGCGCTCTTGCCGTATGCGTCTCACTATTTGACCGGCTCGCTTTACGGACGCCCCCTGGCGCGGCTGCGTGAAACGTTTCAGAATCTGGGCATTGAAAAGGCGGCAGGGCATTCGGAGCCCGAGGATCACGTCGTGTTTCTCTGCGAGATCATGGCAGGTCTTGTCGGAGGAGATATTGCGGGACCACCCGGCGCCGATCGCGAGTTTTTCGAAAGCCATCTCGCCCCCTGGATTAGGCGCTTTTTTGTCGATCTGGAACGCGCCAGGTCGGCTGATTTCTACGCTTGCGTAGGCGCGCTGGGGCGGATTTTCATCGACCTTGAAACGGAGGCCCTCTCGGCCTGAAGGTGTGCTTTCCGGAAGCTTCGCGTTCGCCAGACTGGATTTGTTGAATGAAGGCCGGGTAGTTGTGAAGGAAACAGGAGAAGCAATATGAAGGCGTTCATTGCCGCGTGCTTTGTAGCCGTCGTGCTCGCAGTCGGAGCCGCTGCCATTCTGGACAATTTCGTACAGGAATCTTCCGCGGCCGCGTTCGCCGAACCCAGCGCAAGAATCTAGCGGCGCAGATTTCGGGAACGGGAAGCGACCGTTGCTTGATTGGCCATGGGATTGGGCACGGCCTAAGCGGCCGCGAACACCGTGCTCAGACATGTACCGCGGTGCGAACGCGGCCGGCGTTGCCGAAAACGCGCAGGTAGCGGTCGACCTCGGACGACATGCCCGTGGCCTTTTCCGGATTGTCCGAGAGCTTTACCGCCGGCCGGCCGTCGACGGAGGTCACCTTGCAAACGATCGAGATCGGATCGAGGTCGACCGAACCGTCCGGCGAGCAGCCGACGAAATCATTGGTCAGGTTGGTGCCCCAGCCAAAACTGATCCGGACCCGGCCGGCAAAGTGACGGTAGGTCTCTTCGATCGATCCGACATCCATGGCGTCGGAAAACACCAGGAGCTTTTCCCTGGGATCGCGGTCCTTCTGTTTCCACCATTTGATGATTTCTTCGCCGGCCGCGATCGGCGGCGCGCTGTCCGGCCGAAAGCCGGTCCATTCGGCCACCCATTCCGGCGCGTCGCGCAGGAACGACTTGGTGCCGAAGGCGTCGGGTAGGGCAATCAGCAGGTTGCCGCCATAGGTGTGACGCCACTGATCGAGGATGCGATAGGGCGCCCAGCGCAGTTCATCATCGTCGTTCGCTAGCGCCGCGGCGACCATCGGCAATTCGTGGGCATTGGTGCCGATCGCTTCGAGATCGTTGTCCATCGCCAGCAAGACATTGGAGGTGCCGGTGAACGACGGTCCCAGGCCCTCCTTCACCGCCTCGACGCACCAGCGCTGCCACAGAAAACCGTGGCGCCGCCGCGTGCCGAAATCGGAAAGCCGCAAGCCGTCGAGCTTGCGCAGCCGCTCGACCTTGCTCCAGAGTTTTGCCTTGGCGCGAGCGTAGAGCACATCGAGCACAAACCGCCCCTGTCCTTTCATCACCTGGCGCGAGCGCAGCTCGTTGAGAATGGCCAGCGCCGGAATTTCCCACATCGTGGTGTGGGTCCACGGCCCGTGGAAATGCAGCTCGTATTGGCCGTCC
>DATNMT010000201.1:0-12660 GCA_035602495.1 Bradyrhizobium sp. | reverse complement strand
CGCGCGAACACCAGCCGCTGGTCCAGTTCGAGCGCGTGATCGTATTCACAGTAATAGCCTTCCAGCCCGTCCTGGCCGTCGACGCTCTGCTTGGTGCAGACGAAGCCGAGATTCAGGTTGCCGAGCGCGACGCCATTATTGGCGTGCCATCCCCGCAGCATCGCCTGCGAGACTTCGCCGGGCACGCCGCAGATCGCGGTCCCCCGCCAGATCCAACGCGGCGGCGGATAGCGGATCCAGGCCTTGCGATCCGTCTCGTACATGTATTCGACCGACACGCCGCCGATCCAGTTGGAGAGGTAATGATACTGCGCCGCCGCCACCGCCGGCGGCAGATGGCTGAGGCCGAGTTTTTCCAGCCCCGGCAGGAAGCGTTCCTGCTGCTGGCGGCGAAATACCCGGAACACGAATTCGGCGGCGTCAGGCGCGCCGCGCCGCGTCACCCCGGTGAGAATGAGGCCGGTGAAATACGCGTGATAGAGATCGGCGACACTGCGCCATCGCCGCCATTGCGCCTCTTCCGCAACGTCTCGCCCTCCGCTCATGTTGTCTCCTGTTTTTGTCGACAGCGAGCATAAGCGGCCGTCGTTTCACAGATCAGCGCGCAAACGCCGCCAGCAATGTTTGCGTCAGCTGTAACGGTTTGCCGAGCGCGGGATCGTACCATTCCAGCGACCAGTTGAGCGCCCCCAGGATCGCAAGGCGCGCGGCATTTGCGTCCGTGCCCGCGGGCAAGGCGCCGCTTGCCGCCATGTCATCCAGAAGAAGCCGCCACACCGCCTCGTATTCGCGCCGCGCCGCGCTCAGCTTCATCCGCAACGTCGCGGGGACGTCGGGAAAACAACGTATATGCGCCGACGTATAGTCGCTCGCATCGAGCAAGGTCTCGAGGTGCGCCGCCATTGCCGCGGCCAGCCTTGCCCGCGCGTCCGCGGTCCGGCCTGGCGCATCGATAGCCGTCACCACGGCGCGATGCACCTTTTGCACGCCGATCAGAAGCACCTCGGCGGCAAGCTGCTCCTTCGACGCGAAATGATAGTAGAGGCTTCCCGCCTTCATGCCGGCCTGTTGGCCGATGTCGCGGAGCGAGGTGTCGGTGTAGCCTTTGGCGCGGAACAATTTGGCGGCGACGTCGAGGATTTGCTGGCGAGATCCTTCCGAGCGCCTGGCGCGCTTCTGCGCGGGTCCGTGTTGCGCCATCGTTTCGGTCATCGCCGTTGCCTTGCCATTCTCATTCGGCGGCCACCTGCGCGACCGGATGGTCCGGCCACCGGTTCAGCAAATGAGCAAGCTGGGTCGACGCCTCGCGCGCGGCGGCTGCCTTGACGTGACCGAACCCCCTGACCGACAACGGCACCAGTGCGATTTCGACCGCGACCGCGTGATTTTCGGCGCTGAGTTCGGGAATGAGGCGCGATGCCACCAATGTCTCGTAGTCATCGATCATGGCACGCTCCATGCGCCGCTCGGACGAATACCCGAATGGGTCGAGCCGAGTTCCGCGCAGGAATTTCAGTCGGGCGAGCAACCTGAACATCGGAACGATCCAGGCTCCCAGCCTGATCTTCCGGGGATAGCCGGTGACGGGATCGCGTCGGGCGAACAGCGGCGGCGCCAGATGGAAGGCAAATGTGCCGCCGGTGTATCCCTGATGCAGCCGATCGAGAAATCCGGTTTCGATGTGAAGCCGCGCCACCTCGTACTCGTCCTTATAGGCGAGAAGTTTGAAGAAGCTTCGCGCCACGGCCTCGGCAAGGACAGTCGAACCCGGAAGTATGCGCTGCTCGGCGCCCGCCGTTGCCGTGACCAAAGTCCGGAAGCGCTGAGCCAGCGCTTTATCCTGATAACGCTCGAGTTCGGCCGCGCGAAGTTCGACGATGTCTTCGAGGGTCGCCGCCAACGGCGCCGGCTTCGCGACAACATCGGCAACATGCGGGTCGCTTGCAAGCGCCCTGCCCCAGGCGAACGCCGTTTTGTTCATCGCGACTGAAACGCCGTTCAGCTCAACCGCGCGCAGGATCGACGCTTCCGTGAGCGGCACACGGCCCTTCTGCCAGGCGATCCCGAGCGCCATCATGTTGGCGCCGACCGCGTCCCCGATGATCCCGGTCGCAACCGCGGAGAGATCGAGGAACATCGACCCGCAGCGCGCCGCGATCCGGCGCTTCATCAGCGTATCCGGAAATATCGCATCCGGATTGGCGCTGAAATCACCGGTCATCACCACATGATCGTTGACGATGGCGATAGCCCGTTCTGCAAGAAGCGGCAGCACTTCCGGGCTCGAGGCTACGACCAGATCGCAGCCGATCAGCGTATCGGCTTCCCCGGGAACGAAACGCACCGGGCCGAGCTGGCCGGGGTCCTTCACAATCCGGATGTGCGTGGTCACCTCGCCGCCCTTCTGGGCGAGGCCAATCTGGTCCATCACCGAGACGCCGCGGCCGTCGAGATGCGCCGCCATGCCGAGGATCGCCCCGACGGTGACGATACCCGTTCCGCCGATGCCTCCGACCAGCAGATTGGCGGCGCGCGAAAAATCGATGTCAGGCATCGGCGCGACGGGAGGCTTTGCGTCGCTGGCGGCGGGCTTTTTTGGAATGCCGCCCTCGATGGTGACGAAGCTCGGGCAAAATCCCTCGATGCAGGTCGCGTCCTGATTGCAACTGGTCTGGTCGATCTCCCGCTTGCGGCCGAACTCCGTCTCGAGCGGCACGATCGAGACACAGTTCGACTTTCGGCCGCAATCGCCGCAACCCTCGCACACCGCCGCGTTGATCACGATGCGTCTGCCGGCATCGGCCAGTTGACCGCGTTTGCGGCGGCGGCGCTTTTCCGCGGCACAGACCTGATCGTAGATCAGGACCGAGACGCCTTTTGTCTCCCGCAACGCGCGTTGCACGGCTTCAAGGCGATCACGCCGATCGATCGTCGTACCTGTCGGCATGACCTCGCCGCGATGACGCCCGGGCTCCTCCGCGACGACGCGAATCTGGCCTACACCCTCGGCGGCAAGCTGGCGCGCGATCTGGGCAACGCTGAAACCGCCTTCGGCGGTTTGGCCGCCGGTCATGGCGACCGCATCGTTATAAAGAATCTTGTAGGTGATGGTGACGCCGGCCGCGATCGCGGCGCGAATGGCGAGCAGCCCCGAATGCGCGTAGGTGCCGTCGCCCAGATTGACGAAGACATGCCGGGTCGCGGTGAACGGCGCCTGCCCGATCCAGCTGGCGCCTTCGCCGCCCATCTGGGTGAACGTCGTGGTGTCCCGGTCCATCCACTGCGCCATGTAGTGACAGCCGATACCGGCGAGCGCACGGCTGCCTTCGGGCACCACGGTGGAGCGGTTATGCGGACAGCCCGAACAGAAATAAGGCAGCCGTTTGGCGAGCGCAGGTTCGGTGTCCAGCGCCATGCCGCCGAGCGCGGCGACGCGCGGCGCCAGCCTGTCGCCAAGTCCAAGCCTGATCAGCCGTTCGCCGATAATCTTCGCCAGATGATCCGCGGTGAAGGCGGCACGCGGCGACAGCAGCGGCTTGCCTTGCTCGTCGATCTTGCCGGCTAGTTGCGGCCTTCGGCTTGTATCGATCGTCAGGAGAATCCGCGCGACCTGATCCTCGACCAAGGGCCGCTTCTCCTCGACGACCAGCACTTCGCCGGCGCCGGCGCAGCGCGCGCGGATGAAATCCGCATCCAGCGGCCATGGCATGCCGATGGCGCACAGGCCGATTCCGAGTTGATCGAGTTCGTCGAGCCCAACACCCAGGATCGCCAGCGCCTGCGTCACATCGAGGCGCGACTTGCCGACGGCCAGGATCATCACGCGGCGGCGATTGATCCCTGGATCGGCGACGGCGTAGTTCAAGCCATTGGCGCGACCGAAGGCCACCGCGGCCGGAAGACGGATATCGAACAGGCGGCGCTCCTGTTCCAGCGGGCTGTCGGGCCAGCGAATCGAGACGTCGGCCGGCGCGTCGGCAGGTCTGATGATCCGCGGCGTTGCGCTTGCGAGCTCAACCGTCGCTGCCGAGTCCATGGTATCGGCCAGCGCCTTCATGCCGACCCACAATCCCGTCGCGCGCGACATCGCCCAGCCGATCATGCCGAAGCGAAGCACCTCGGCGACGTCGGCGGGATGCAGGACGGGAATCGATGCGTCGAGGAAAGCGTAGTCCGACTGCGACGGCAGGCTGGCGGACTTGCAGGCATGGTCGTCGCCGGCGATTGCGAGCACGCCGCCGAGCGGCGCGGTGCCGGCCGCGTTGGCATGCTTGAGGGCGTCGCCCGAGCGGTCGACGCCGGGGCTCTTGGCGTACCAGATCGCGAATACACCATCGCAGGTCGCGCCTTGCGACAAACCGACCTGCTGGGTTCCCCATACGCTGGTCGCCGCCAGGTCTTCGTTGAGACCGGGCTGGAAGACGATATTGTCCTTCTCGAGATGCCGCTTCGCCGCCCACAATTCGCGATCGTAGCTGCCGAGCGGCGAACCACGGTAGCCCGACACGAAGCCCGCGGTGTTCAATCCCGCCGTGCGATCGGCGCGCCGCTGCATCATCGGCAGCCGCACCAGCGCCTGCACGCCGGTCAGGTAAATGCGGCCCTGGTCGGCGGTGTATTTATCGTCGAGCGAAACTTCAGGGCTGGTTGAGGCATCCATGGCCGCGGTCCTCAAAGTCGCTTGGCGACCTCTTCGAGCATCACTTCCGAGGCGCCGCCGCCGATCGACTGGACGCGGGCGTCGCGCGCCATACGCTCGATCGTGCTCTCGCGCATAAATCCCATGCCGCCGTGGAACTGCACGCAATCGTACATCACGGCGTTGACCAGCTCGCCGCAATAGGCCTTCACCATGGAAACTTCGCGGGTGACATCGTGGCCCTGGGCGTCGCGCCAGGCAGTGGAATAGACGAGCTGGCGGCCGGCCTCGACTTCGGCCGCGCGCATCGCAAGGCGCTGGCGGATCGCCTGCTTGTTCCACAGCGGCGCGCCGAAGGCTTTTCGCGTCTTGAGATAGGCAATCGTCAGCTCGAGCGCGGCCTGCGCCTCGCCCATCGCCATGGCGCCGATCACGGTGCGCTCGTTCTGGAAATTCCGCATGATAGCATAGAACCCACTGCCCTCTTCGCCCAGCACCGCGTCGTGCGGCACGAAGCAATTCTCGAACAGCAATTCGGCAGTGTCGGACGAGCGCCAGCCGTGCTTGTCGAGCGCGCGGCCGACGCGGAATCCGGGCGTGCCCTTCTCGACCAGGAACATCGTCACCGCCTTGCTGCCGCTGTCGAGCTTGCCGGTCTTGGCGGCGACGCAATAGAGGTCGGCATGGACGCCGTTGGTGATGAACATTTTTGCGCCGTTGATCACATAGCCGCCGTCGGCGGGACGCGCGGTGGTGCGGATGCCCTTTACGTCCGAGCCGGCGTCCGGCTCGGTGACTGCCACCGCGCAGATCGCCTCGCCGGCGATGATCTTGCGCATCCATTTCGACTTCTGCGCTTCGGTGCCCGAGTTGAAGATGTGCACCGAGGCCATGTCGGTGTGAACCAGCGCGGTGATCGCGACACCGGAGTAGGTCGATCGCCCGAGTTCTTCGGCGAGCACGACGCTGCCGAGCGTGTCCATCGCCGATCCGCCATAGGCTTCGGGGTAGCGGATGCCGAAGAAGCCGAGTGCGCCCATGCGCCGCAACACTTCACGCGGGACGAACCCTTGCGCTTCCCAGGCATCGCCGTGCGGCTTGATCTCTTCTTCGACGAAGCGGCGCACCTGGTCGCGGAGCATTTCGTGTTCTTCGGTGAAGAACGGGGAACGCGCGTCGCTAGCGGCAAGATCGTGCCGCGATCGGGTGGTCACCTCCGCCATTGGATCTCCTTCTCGATCGCCCAATTGACCTAACGCACGTTAGGTAGGCTGGAGATGAAGTCAAATAAAGGTATTTAGATACCAGCCAGGATTACGCCCTAAAATGCTTGCTCAGCTTAAGGCCCTGGGCCTGGTAGTTGGAGCCGATGCGCTGGCCGTACATGGCGTCGGGCCGCGCCAGCATTTTCTCGTAGACCAGGCGGCCGACGATCTGGCCGTGCTCGAGGATGAACGGCACCTCGCGCGAGCGCACTTCCAGCACCGCGCGCGAGCCCTGTCCGCCGGCCCCCGCATAGCCGAAACCGGGATCGAAGAAGCCGGCATAATGCACGCGGAACTCGCCGACCAGGGGATCGAACGGCACCATCTCGGCGGCATAGTCCGGCGGCACCTGCACGGCTTCCTTGGAGGCGAGGATGTAGAACTCGCCGGGATCGAGAATCAGGCTGCCGTCGGGTCTTGCCGCGATCGCCTCCCAGAATTCGCCGACGGCGTAGCCGCCGCGGCGGTCGATATCGACCACGCCGGTGTGGCGCTTGGCGCGATAGCCGACGAAACCATTGGCGCTTTTGCCGCTTAGGTCGACGCTCAGCGCCACGCCGTTGAGGAGATCGGCGTCGTCGATATCGACCAGCCGCTCGCGATCATGCAATGCATCGAGCTCATCCGCGCTCAGGATGGCGTCGCCGGTGCGAAAACGCACCTGGGAGAGCCGCGATCCCTCGCGCAGCAGCACCGGAAATGTTTTCGGGCTGATCTCGGCATAGAGCGGGCCGTGATAGCCCGCGCCGATCATGTCGAACCGCCGCGTGCCGTCCGCGATCACGCGGGTGAAGACGTCGAGCCGCCCGGTCGAACTTTTCGGGTTGGCCGATGCGACGATCTGCGGCGGCAGCGCCAGCGACTCCAGGAGCGGCACGATGTAGACGCAGTTGGTCTCCAGTACCGCGCCGTCGGCGAGGTCGATCTCGTGCAGCTTCAACTCGTCGATGCGCTCGGCCACCGTCGCGCCGGGCCCCGGCAAAAAACTGGCGCGCACCCGGTAGGCGATGTCGCCGAGCCGCAGATCGAGGCTCGCCGGCTGGATCTGGCTCTCGACGAACGGATAGGCGGGGAGAATGAGGCCGGCATCGGCCATCGCCGCGATCATGCGATCGGGCAGAATGCCATTGGCGTCGGGTTGAAGCGTGAACGACACGATGGGGTCCCCAGGATGACTTCGAAAAACCATCCAGACGCTGAAAATGCGGACTTTTACCGGTTATCAATTGGCCGCCTTGACGGATAGGGCGCAAGCGAATATCAGCATGACTTATCCCGTGGTGATTTGAGCCGGCCGGCTTGCAGCCACGTTAAATAAATCGCTAAACAGGCCGGGGACAGTGTGATCCCGGCCTGTGGAATTTTTCCAGGCCGGTTTTTTGTGACCATTTCAAGCGTGGTCACGATGGAGGTCACATGTCTGAGGCTACTAGATCCGCATCGTCCACCGCCGGCTACCGTCCCGAAACCCGGCTGGTCCATTCCGGAACCATCCGCTCGGAATTCGGGGAAACATCCGAGGCGCTGTTTCTCACCCAAGGCTATGTCTACGACAGCGCCGAGCAGTGCGAGGCGCGGTTCAAAGGCACGGACCCCGGCTACATCTATTCCCGCTATTCCAATCCGACGATAGCGATGTTCGAGCGCCGCATGATCGAGCTCGAAGGTGCCGAAGCCGGTCGCTCGACCGCCACCGGCATGGCCGCGGTGACCACCGCGGTGCTGGCGCCGCTGAAGGCCGGCGATCACGTGGTGGCGGCGAAAGCGATGTTCGGATCGTGCCGCTATGTGGTCGAGGACCTGCTGCCGCGCTACGGCATTGCCTCCACCCTGGTCGACGGCCTCGATCTCGACCAGTGGCGGCGGGCGATGCGGCCGAACACCAGGAGCTGCTTCCTGGAGAGCCCGACCAATCCGACGCTCGACGTGCTCGACATCTCGGCAATCGCCGAAATCGCGCATCAAGCCGGCGCGCGGCTGATCGTCGACAATGTGTTTGCGACGCCGCTCTGGCAAAGCCCGCTGGAACTCGGCGCCGACGTCGTGGTGTATTCGGCGACCAAACACATCGACGGCCAGGGCCGCTGCCTCGGCGGCATCATCCTGGCTTCCGAAGCGTTCATCACCGAGCACATCCACACTTTCATGCGCCAGACCGGGCCGTCGATGTCGCCGTTCAACGCCTGGGTGCTGCTGAAGGGGCTGGAGACGCTCGCCGTCCGCGTCCGCGCGCAGACCGAGACCGCGGGCGCGGTCGCCGAGGCACTGGCGCAACACCCAAAGATTTCGCGGCTGATCTATCCCGGCCGGCCCGATCATCCGCAGGCGGCGACCGTGAAGAAGCAGATGCGCGCCGGCTCGACCCTGGTCGGCTTCGAGGTCAAGGGCGGCAAGGCGGCGGCGTTCCGCACGCTGAACGCGCTGAAGCTTGCGCGGATTTCCAACAATCTCGGCGATGCCAAGAGCCTGGTGACGCACCCTTCGACCACCACGCATCAGCGGCTGACGCCAGAGGCCCGCGCCGAACTCGGCATCAGCGAAGGGTTCATCCGATTCTCCGCCGGGCTTGAACACAAGGACGACCTGATCGAGGATTTGCATGCCGCGCTGGAGAAGGCGTGAGAGGGGCGAGTAGCGAGTGGCGAATGGCGAATAGGGCTTTCACTACACATTGTTATCTATTCGCTATTCGCCCGAGTCACATCGGCCGGTACGTCAGCACGGCGGCCGGCACGTTGACGCCGAGCTTGATCTGGCCGACCGATTTGATGATGTCGTCGCCGAGCAATTGGGCGAAGCAGGCGTAGCCCCAGTCGTTCATGTGCAGGCCGTCGGCGATGACGAAATTGTCGATCGGGATCGACTGCCGTTCGTGCCAGTCGCGCATCACCTCGAAGCGCGGGAAAATGCCGACATGGCGCAATTGGGCGACCTTGCCCAGCAGCTTCACCATCTGACTCGCTCCTTCGGCGTGTTCGGTCACCCTTGGCGAATATTGCGGGTCGACCAGCACGACGTCGGCGCCGGCCTGCTGGATGCGCGCGACGCCATCCTCCACCAGCTTCGCGGTCTCGGCGGGATCGAGATTGCGCAGCACGGCGTTGGTGCCGACCTGCCAGATCACCAGATCCGGCTTCACGTCGATCACCTCGGTCTGCAGCCGCTTCATCATTTCCGGCGCGTCCTCGCCGCCCTTGCCGCGAACGACGACGGTGATGTCGGCGGTCGGATATTGCCGGCGCAGTTGCGCCGCCAGCCGGTTGGGATATGCGAATTCGGGCGAGGTCACGCCGTAACTGGTCGTCGTCGACGAGCCGAAGGCGATGATCTTCACCGGCTCGCCTGCCGCCAGCTTGCCCGCCACATGCGGCAGCGATCCCACCGGATTGGCGCCGCCCTTCGGCGGCAGGCAGGGCACGCGGCCAAAAACGTCACCGGCCGATTTCGCGACCTCTTTCACCTTGTCGATCGCCTTGGCAGCGAGGCTCTTCTGCTGTGCCGGATTGGCCGGATCGGTGGCGGCGACATTGCCGGCGCCGGGCGAAGAAGGTGCCTGATCAGGTTTGGCGGAGGTCGATTTGGCGCTGTCGGCCAGCGCCGCCTGTTGGGCGGCATGCGCGGTCTGCGCGCGCGCGGGCGACAGCTGCGCCGGCGCCAGCAGCATCAGGGCCGCGACCGCCAATACCACCGGGGATGCAATCCGGCAAAAAGGGCAAACAAAACCCATTAACGCTAATTCCTCAATTCTGCTGGGCCGGCCCGAGATGGGCGGCGTCGAATATGAATCTCGACAGCGCACGGCCGAGGCAATCATGGACGCGCTTCGCAAGGTCAATGCCGTGCGTTGCGCTGAACAGGTCGAAATCACCCTGCTCGTTCCATTGACGCATGATGGCGAAGCGGTCGAACAGCGGCACGTCGTGCTGCTGCGCCACAACGCGAATACTATCCAAGTAGGGCGGTACCGAAATCATCGTTTCCGTTCGCGGGCTATATTGCAGATTCATCAGGACGACATCGGCTCCGGCAGTTTGCAGCGCAGCAACACCCTCATCGGCCGCGGCGCGAAAATCCTCAGGGTCAACCGATCGGATAGCATCGACGGTGCCTGTCTGCCAGATAACCAAAGTAGGCTTCTTGACTTCCATCAGCTTGGCAAAGCCGGCGGCGGCTTCCTCGGCGGTTTTTTTGGTCTGCAGTTCGACCGATACGTTAACCGCGATCGAAGGCAGCTTCTCCTTCAGCGCCACCTGCAACCGGGCCGGATAGGCGCTCGCCTCCGAAGTGAGGATGGTCGACGACCGGCTGCCGATCACCAGGATATCCAGCGGACGGCCGCCCTTGACCGCCTCCCCGACCTTGGGAAGGGCGCTCTCGCTGGACAACAGGGAGTCCGGGACCTCGCAGCTCTGGGCGGCCTCCTCGGCGCGCGCGGGCGCGGCGGCCCAAAGACCGGCCAGCAGCAGCCCCAGGATGGCTCCCGCGCAGAACCTCATTAGCCCCCTCCCGCCATATCGGCGTTACCAACGGCGCCTTTTGCCCGTGCAGCATTCTTGTCGGCGGAATGCTTGTACCACGAAATCACCCAGGCCACGCCCCACATGATCAGGATTCCGGAGATGCTGACGATCAGTTGCATGACGGGGCCGCCGGAGACCTCGGCCAGCACGAAGTGCCCGGCGAATGCCAGGAATACGCCGAGGCAGAAAATCTCCAGCGAATGCTGCCCGCACAGGATCAGGGGCCGCAGCCAGGGCGATTTCAGTCCGCGCCAGTCCCTCGGCAGGAAGCGCACGGTCAGCGCCGCCAGCGCCAGGAAGTGCGCGAAGCGGAGCACGTCGAGATCGGTCTTGTCGATCGGATACATCCACTGCTCGAGCCGGCGCGGCACGAAATGGCCCAACTGCGGGAAATACCAGGTCATGGTCACGCAGAACGCGAACAACAGATAGGCGAACGAAATCCACAGCGTGATCGGCGACGACAGGATCGGCGCCATTCGCCTGGCGCCGCCGAGCGCGCACCATGCGCCGAACACGAACAGCAATTGCCAGGCGAGCGGATTGAAGGCCCAGTAGCCGTTCGGATAGGCCGACAGATACCAGTCGAAGTGCCAGGTCAGGGCATAGAGCACGGCCGACAGTGTCAGCGCGACGTCGGCCTTCCACTTCGTCAGCCACAGGATCAACGGCAAGAACAGCATCAGCACGATATAGAGTGGCAGCACGTCCATGTTGACCGGGCGAAATCGCAGCAGCAGCGCCTGGACGATGGTGACGTCCGGCTGCTTGAGGAAATCCATGATGCCCATTTCCTCGGAGTAGAGCGGGTTCTCGAAACTGGTGGCGACGTAGGAAATTTCCGCGAGAAAGATCGTGAACAGGAACACATGCGCGACGTAGATCTGCCAGACCCGCCGCAGGATGCGCGCGGTCGCTACCACGACGCCGGCCTCCAGCATGGCGCGGCCGTAGACGAACGCCGCGGTGTAGCCGGAGATGAAGATGAATATCTCGGTGGCGTCGCTAAATCCGTAATTGCGGATCGTGAACCAGGTCAACAGATTGGGCGGCAGATGGTCGATGAAGATCAGCCACAGCGCCAGCCCGCGAAACAGATCGAGCCGCAATTCGCGCTCGCCGCCCGGTACCGGAAACGAAATCGCCGCCGGCGACGAGGCGGCCGGCGCTATCTCGCGCGCGACATCGCCCGCTTCGCCCTGAAGCGGTGGTCCGGCAACTCGATCGGCAATGGTCGTCATTTGACACCGGTTTTGGGCGGGCGGGCCTTACAAGCCTGGATCCTGCAGGGATAGTAACGGCACGCGAGTTGCAAGCAAGTGACGAAGGGATTTGTGGAGCATCTGGCAGCGGCGCTTTAGTTCGGAACTATGTTGAAACGACGGAGATCGTCGGCGATCCCGGCGGCCGGACGATTGGTTCTATCCGGACTCTTCGATATGATGCCCGCCGATTTGGAAAGAAAACCCATGTACCGCGCCGTTACCCGCCAGATCGAAGTCACCGTCGAGCCGAACTTCATGCCGGAACGCTCGTCGGTGGAAAAACCCGAATATTTCTGGTCCTACACCATCGTCATCACCAATACGGGCGACGAGACGGTGCAGTTGCAGACCCGGCACTGGATCATCACCGACGCCATCGGCCGCCGGCAGGAAGTCCGCGGCAAGGGCGTGGTCGGCGAACAGCCGGTGCTCGCGCCGGGCGAGCGCTTCGAATACACGAGCGGCGTGCCGCTGCCGACCGCCTCCGGCTTCATGACCGGACGCTATCAGATGGTCAGCGAGAGCGGCGAGCGGTTCGAGATCGACGTGCCGACCTTTTCGCTCGATAGCCCCGACAGCAAGCGGGTGTTGAACTAGGGATTCTTCACCTCTCTCCGCAACATCTCTCCGACTGGGAGAGGTAAAGTGTGCGCGAGGTCCACCGATTTCATTTTCACAGTGCTGTTTGCGGACACAGCTTCGCGATCTCGCCGCGTGTTTTCGCGCGAGGTTTGCTCTTTGGTCCGGCTCCCTCTGAAAAGAGGGCGCAGGGAATGCCGGGCCGGGCGCTCGATGCGCCCGCAAGCCGCGTATGCAATGGTAGTGGTAGTGCGCACACGCGTTCGTCAGGTCACACCGGTTTCACCCGGCATTCCCCGCGCAATGGTTTACGGCTTATATCGCGCTCTCCCCGGCGACCGGGCTCTTTTGCCACCGTCGCCCGTGGAGTTGCCTCCACGAACTTGACACCA
>DATNMT010000087.1:0-8013 GCA_035602495.1 Bradyrhizobium sp. | reverse complement strand
CCGGCGTGCCGAACCGGCGCGTCGGCGCATAGAGGCCGGTCGGCTGATAGCCCCACGAGCCGTCGAAGGGGTGCTCGCTGACCGGGAGAAATTCAACATGGGTGAAGCCGAGATTCCTTGCATAGCGCGGCAGCTGCTCGGCGAGATCGCGGTAGCTCAGCCACTCATTGTTGCCCTTGCGCCGCCACGAGCCGAGATGGACCTCGTAAATCGACATCGGCGCGCCGAGCGCGTTGACGTTGGCGGGCGCGGGACGCGGATGCGGCAGCTTGGCCTCGTCGAACACGATGGAAGCCGTGCTCGGGCGCATCTCCGCGGCAAACGCCATCGGGTCCGACTTGAGCGGCAGGTGTTGCCCTTGCGGGCCTATGATGTCGAACTTGTAGTGATCGCCGGGCGTGGCATGCGGCACGAACAGCTCCCAATAGCCGACGCCGCGCACGCGCATCGGATGCCGCCGTGGATTCCAGAAATTGAAGTCGCCGACCACGCTGACCCGCCGCGCATTGGGCGCCAGCACCACGAAGCCGATGCCGTCGACGCCGTCGAGCGTCATCGGGTGCGCGCCGAGCTTGTCGTAGAGCCGCTGATGGGTGCCTTCGCCCAGAAGATACAGATCGAAATCGGTCAGGACCGGCGGAAACCGATAGGGGTCGTCGAGCTCGACGACGGTGTCGCCGAAGCGTGCGCGCAACTGGTAGCGCCTGGAGCCGTTCGGCAGGGCGCCCGCGAACAGGCCGGCGTCGTGAATGCGCTTAAGCTCCGCCGTTTCGCCGTGTTCGCCGATCGCGTCGACCTTCGAGGCCTCCGGCAGGAATGCGCGTACCACGGTTCGGTTGCCCTCGGTATGAAGGCCGAGATAATGAAAGGGGTCGGAGTGGCGACCTTCGACGATCGCATAGGCCTCCGCGGACAGTTTGGTCATGAGGCCTCGTTGGTATGTCGGGACAATATTTGTATCGCACCCGTCAATGGGATGCGCAGCCATTCAGGCCTGTGGGCCAATTCGTATTCGATCTCGCAGAGCACTTTATCAAGCAAAAAGAAATCCAGCATCCCGCCTGCCGCCTGCGGATCGGCCGGCCATAGCGGCGTATCGGTCATGACTTCGCGATAGGCGGCCAAAAACGCCGCGGTGGCGCGATCGCGCCATTCTCCGAGTGCCGTACCGAGCCTGCCGCGCTCGTCAGCCGTCACCCGGAGTGCCCGGTCCAGCGCTGCGATGGCCGAATAATCGATCGAGCGGATCAGGCTGGCGACATCGCGCGCCGCGGGCGACTTGCGCCGCCGCTCGTCGAGCGATCTGCCGGCCTCGCCCTCGAAGCCGGTGATGAAGATATCGTCCTTGACGATCAGCATGCGGCCGAGATTGAAATCGCCATGGTGGCGGATGTTCAGGCCGTCGACGTCGGGCCGAAGCAGTGTGCTCAAGCGCTCATACAGGCCTTCGCGTTGCGCCAATAACTGATCGACCAGCGGGCGGTCGGCCTCCCGCATCGCATCGCGCCGCTGCCTCAATGACGCGAAGATGCGGCCTGCGCGTTCTGTCGCTTCCCCGATCCACTGCCGCACGTCGGCGGGCCGAATCGGTTCAGGCGCGATATCGGCGAATTCGCTGTCTCCGGCGAGCGCCAGGTGCATCTCGGCGACACGCCGTCCTGCCTGCGACATGTAGCGCAGGTAGGGCACCTGCTCCTCGCTCTCGCCCGGATGCTCGCTTGCCGGCAGGAGAAGCTGCTCGTCGACGAAGCGATCGAGATAGGCCGCGGTTACGGTCCAGCCGTCGCCCTGGTTTTCGACCAGGGCATGCACGACCGCGATCGCGCTTTTCTCGTTGCCCTCGACCAGTTCGACGCTGCCAAGCAACGCCGGCGCGTTGGCAAAGCCCGCGACCTCGGTGAGATGCCGACCAATTTCGATCTCCGGGTTGATGCCGGGTTCGAGCTTGCGATAGACCTTGACCACATAGTCGCTATCGACCACCGCCGCGCTGTTGTTCGATTCGGTATCCAGCGCGCGGACATGCTCGGGCTGCTTGATCACCTTGTCCAGAAGTCCGCTGGTTGGCCTGAATTCCAGCCGCAAGCCGCTCTCTTCCACCGTCAGCGTCTCGCGCAGATTGCGCAGCATCAGCGCGATGAAAATCTGGTCGTTCGCAACGTCCAGCAGGGTTCCTTCGCGGGCGCCCTGGCGCACGGCAGCGAAGGCGTGGGGGTTGTAGCGCTCGCGATCGAAGCGCACCCATTCGATCTGCATCGGCAGCACATAGCGCGCCGTCACGCCGCGTTGCTTCGCCTCGAAGAAGGCGACCCATGGCCGGTTGTCGCCGATATCGCAGAACGGGACCGCAGACGTGAGGACGGGATGAATGGCTTCCGGCGAATGTTCCGGATACCATCGGGTTCGCGCCAGAAATCCCGGCAGCACCTCGCGTTCGAACACGCTGCGGGTTCGCGCCAGCGACACCCAGGTCGCGCCCAGCGGCACCACCAGCGTCTCGAATTCGGGAACCACGGACGGCGAAATGCGCTCGGATCTGTCTCTCTCCTGGAGCTGAAACCAGTAGAAGCCGTAGGGCGCCAGCGTGATCATGTAAGGCAGTTCGCCGATCGCCGGGAAACGCGTGCGGCCGAGCATTTCCAGCGGGAGGCGCTCCTTCCAGGGCGACAGATCGAGTTCGGTGGCCTGCGCCGAGCGCGACAGGTTGGCGACGCAGAGGATCACCTCGTCGCCATATTGCCTGACATAGGCGAGCACCGAGCGATTGGCCGGGCGGATGAAGGTCATGCTGCCGCGGCCGAACGCGAGCGTCGACTTGCGTACCGAGATCAGCCGCTTGGTGGCGCTGAGCTGCGACGACAGGCTGCGCGACTGCGCCTCGACATTGACCGCCTCATAACCGTAAACCGGGTCCATGATGGTCGGCGCGTAAAGCCGCGCCGGATCGGCGCGCGAGAATCCGCCATTGCGGTCCGGCGACCATTGCATCGGCGTGCGCACGCCGTTGCGGTCGCCGAGATAGATGTTGTCGCCCATGCCGATTTCGTCGCCGTAATAGATGATCGGCGTGCCGGGGAACGACAGCAGCAGCGAATTCATCAGCTCGATCTTGCGCCGGTCATTGTCCATCAGCGGCGCCAGCCGCCGGCGGATGCCGAGATTGATGCGGGCGCGGGGATCGTTCGCATAGGTCGACCACAGATAATCGCGCTCGACGTCGGTGACCATTTCCAGCGTCAATTCGTCATGGTTGCGCAGGAACAGCGCCCACTGGCAATTGGCCGGGATATCCGGGGTCTGGCGCAGGATGTCGGTAATGGGAAAGCGATCCTCCTGGGCGATTGCCATGTAGATCCGCGGCATCAGCGGGAAATGATAGGCCATGTGGCATTCATCGCCCTTGCCGAAATATTCCTGTACGTCCTCCGGCCATTGATTGGCCTCCGCCAGCAGCACCTTGCCTTTGGCATAAGCGTCGAGTTCAGCGCGCAGCTTGCGGATGATGGCGTGGGTCTCGGGCAGGTTCTCGTTGTTGGTGCCGTCGCGCTCGCACAGATAGGGGATCGCATCGAGGCGGAAACCGTCGACGCCGGCGTCGAGCCAGCGCTTCATCACCTGTATCATCGCCGAGACGACGCGCGGATTGTCGAAATTGAGATCTGGCTGGTGCGAAAAGAAGCGGTGCCAGTAGAACGCGCCGGCTTCCGAATCCCAGGTCCAGTTCGACTTCTCGGTGTCGGTGAAGATGATCCGCGTATCCGGATATTTCTGGTCGCTGTCGCTCCACACATACCAGTTGCGCGCGCTGGATTTGGGATCCGAGCGGCGGGCGCGCTTGAACCAGTCGTGCTGGTCGGAGGTGTGGTTGATGACGAGCTCGGTGATGACGCGCATGCCGCGCTTCTTGGCCTCGACGATGAAGCGCCTGAAATCCTTCATGGTCCCGAAATCGGGATTGATCGCGCCGTAGTCGGCGATGTCGTAGCCGTCATCGCGCCCCGGCGAGGGATAGAACGGCAACAACCAGAGCGCGGTGACGCCGAGGTCCTGCAGGTAGCCGAGCTTCTCGGTGAGTCCCGCGAAATCGCCGATGCCGTCATTGTTGCTGTCGGCAAACGCCTTGACGTGCAGCTGGTAGATGATGGCGTCCTTGTACCAGAGCTCGTCGGCGTCGAGCGAGGTGACCGGCAGCTCGGTTGCGTCGATGGAGGACAACAGGTTCATGGCGTCCCTCACGCCAGGCAGCGAAACAGCAGCGCGGGATCGCGCACCGGATCGATCCGCAGCCGGATGCCGCCCCACTCCACCGGGCAGCGTTCGCCGGTGAAGAGATTTTCCAGCGCCGCGACCGGACGGCGGTCGTCGGGCAGGCCGACCTCGATATCGCCGACCGGCAACCAGAATTCGTGCACGTCGCGCGACAATGCGATCGCCGCGATGACGCTGTTGGTCTGATTGACCGATTGCTTGACAAAGCCGATGACGTTGCCGTCATTGATCGGAATGAAGCGGATATGATTGGTCTGCTGCAGCGCCGCGTTTTCCTGCCGCGCACGGTTTAGATCGCGGAGATAGGGCTTGATATGGCCTTCCCTGTCCCAGTCGCGCGGCTTGATCCGGTACATCTCCGAATCCTGATACTCCTCCTTGCCGGGAAGTGGATCGTGTTCCACGAGTTCGAATCCGTTGGCGATGCCGTAGCTGGCGGATAGTGTGGCGGCGAGCGCCGCGCGGGATTTGAACATCCAGGGCTCGCCGCTTTGCAGATGATAGGGCAGGATCTCGGGCGTGTTGACGAAAAAATTCGGGCGAAAGAAGTCGCGTTCGGGATAGGCCGTCAATTCGCCGAGGTACTGCTCGAGCTCGGACTTTTGCGTCCGCCAGGTGAAATAGCTGCAGGATTGGGTAAAACCCAGTCTGGCAACGGCCTTCATCGGCTTCGGCCGGGTAAAGGCGCCGGCGAGAAACATGACGTCGGGATAATTTAGCTGGACGTCGCGGATCAGCCATTCCCAGAATCGAAACGGCTTGGTGTGGGGGCTGTCGACCCGAAAAATGCGAACGCCCTGTTCGATCCAGAACAGCACCACATCGCGCAGCGCGTTCCACAGCGCGCTCGCGTCCCGCGACAAAAAATCGGGGCTGACGACATTCTCGGACGTCCCACGCGGATGTTCCGCATGGCGGATCGATCCGTCCGGCCGCTGCCTGAACCATCGCGGATGATCGGCGAGCCAGGGGTGATCGGGCGAACACTGCACGGCGAAGTCGAGCGCGACTTCGATGTCGTGCTGCTTGCAGGCCGCGACAAAATCACGGAAATCCGCCAATGTTCCCAATTCCGGATGCACGGCGTCGTGGCCGCCCTCGGCCGACCCGATGGCGTAGGGGTTGCCGGGGTCGGTTTCGCCCGCGGTCGCCGCGTTGTTGCGGCCCCGGCGGTTGGTGCGGCCGATCGGGTGGATCGGCGTGAGACAGACTACATCAAAGCCCATCGCCGCGATATCGGGCAGGCGCGCCATGCAATCCTTCAGCGTGCCGTGCTGGCCCGGTATCCGGCCCTGGCTGCGCGCCACCATCTGGTACCAGGCGCCGGCCCGCGCGCGCGGCCGGTCCACCATCAGGGGATACAATGGCGATCGCGTCAGATCCGTCGGTAACTGGCTCTCGGCCATTGCGTCCTGCAATTCGTCGGTCAGGAGCGGCGCGGTCTCGCCGGTCTGGAGGAAATCCTCGCATTGCCGCAGGATCACGGCTGCCGCGGCCGGTCCGCCGGCCTGCGCCTTGGTGAGCAATCCAGCGCCCTCGATCGCGTCCAGCGTAAGGTCGGCGCCGGTCTGTTGTCGCCGTTCGAATCCCTGCCGCCAGGTCGCGAATTCGTCGGTCCAGGCCTCGATTGCGTAGACATGGCGTCCGGGCTGGTCCGGCACGAACGTTCCGCTCCAGCGGTCGTTGCCGTGACGGGTCATCGGCTCGCGGCGCCATTCCAGGTGGCGTTCGCGCCGCCAGACCAGCGCGGCACGCAACGCGCCATGCCCGTCGCGATAGATATCCGCCCAAACCTCGACACGTTCGCCGGCAATGCGTTTTACCGGAAATCGGCCGCCGTCGATCAGAGGATAAACGTCTTCGATTTGAAAAGCGCCGCCGGCCACGGCGCTCTCGACAGGCTGAGTTGTTTTGTTCACGGTGATGCCATTGACATGGAAGCAACGTCCCGTTTCGATCGCGGGAAAGGAGACGCTCCGGACCTATATAGAAAGCCGCTGCCCGGGCATTGGTTCCCGGGGAACGCCGGGGACGCCTGAGAGTTAAACACGGCTATCCTCTTCCCTCATATAGAGAATTTCGCGACGCCTCGGAGCTTCGCGTGCAAACTGCGTGCCGAATGGACATTTTCACCAAAGCCAAGCAGCTGGGCATCCAGACCGAATATATCGACGTTCAGGGTCACCGCCATGTGGCCGACAGGGCCGCGCTGAAAATCATCGTCGATGCCTTGCCGGTTCGCCCCCCGCACCGGCTTGTCGACGGGGCGGTGGTGATTCGGTCCGGGCTTTCGGGAGAAACCCTGCTCAAACAGGCTGCCAGGTTCCCGCTGCGTTGGAAAATCCTTGCCGGTCTTAAGGTTATCGCAGAGGGCGCGACCGCCGGCCGGCGCATCATTTGGCCGGATTTGGCCGAAGGCTCATACCGGCTGCGGCTGACGGATGCTTCTGCATTCACCGAGGAGGTGCCCCTGGTCGTCGCCCCGCCGCGGGCCTTTGGCGGCGATTTCGACCGCGGCTGGTTGCTGGCGGTCCAGCTCTATGGCGTCCGCTCGGGCCGTAACATGGGCATCGGGGATTTTACCGACCTCGAACGGCTGGTCGAACTTGCCGGTCATCTTGGCGCCGACGGCGTCGGCCTCAATCCGCTGCACGCGCTGTTCGACGACCGGCCGGCAGATTGCAGCCCCTATTCGCCGAACAGCCGGCTGTTTCTGAACCCGCTTTATATCGACGTCGAAAGACTGCCGGGATTTCGGCGCGACGCTTTCGCCGGGAGCAGCGATCAACTCGCTCGCTTGCGGTCAAGCGAGACCGTCGATTACGTCGGCGTCGCCGAACTGAAATGGCGCGCCATTCGGCATGCCTTCGAAAACTTCATGACGCGGGCGGAAGCCGGCCACCGGCAGGATTTCGAAAAATTCCGCGCCGAACGTGGGCCGCTGTTGTCGGCCTTCGCCTGCTTCGAGGCGCTACGGCACAAATTCGACCAACCGTGGTGGGAATGGCCGGAACCATGGCGGCATCCCGATGAGGCCGCATTCGCCCGCCTGCGCGAGGGGCCGGATCGCGCCGAGATCGAATTCGTCGAATTCGTGCAATGGGTCGCCGACCGGCAGCTTGGCGCTTGCCAGCAACACGCCAAGGCACTGGGCATGAAGGTCGGCCTCTATATCGACGTCGCCGTCGGCGTGCAATCCGACGGCTTCGATGCCTGGAACGAGCAGGCCGCCATATCGCGCCGTCTCTCGGTCGGCGCGCCGCCGGATCCGCTGAACACCGCGGGCCAGAACTGGGGGCTCGCCGGCTTCAATGCCGCCGGTCTGGAGATCAGGTCGTTCGAGCCGTTCCGGGAAATGCTGCGGGCCTCGATGCGCCATGCCGGCGCGATCCGGCTCGATCACGTGCTGGGTCTGAAGCGGCTCTATCTGGTGCCGCACGGCTATGCCGCCGACTCCGGCGTCTATGTACAGATGCCGTTCGAGGCGCTGCTGGCGGCGACCGCGCAGGAAAGCGTGGCGCATCGTTGCGTGGTGATCGGCGAAGACCTCGGCACCGTGCCGGAGGGTTTTCGCGCGCAGATCGCAGACTGGGGCATCTGGTCTTATCAGGTGATGATGTTCGAGCGCGACGATCATGGCCGGTTTCGCGGCATCGATCATTACGCACCCAATGCGCTTGTCACCTTCAACACCCACGACCTCTCCAGTTATGCCGGGTGGCGCTCCTTCAGCGATCTGAAACT
>DATNMT010000196.1:0-6283 GCA_035602495.1 Bradyrhizobium sp. | reverse complement strand
TTCACGTCGACGTCATCGAGGGTGCGGAATGGTTTGGGCATGCCAAGCTTCCAACGTCATGGCCGGGCTCGTCCCGGCCATCCACGTCTTTAATACGAAGAGAGAAGACGTGGATGCCCGGCACAAGGCCGGGCATGACGGTTAAATTTGCTACAGCAGCTTCCCCATCGCGACGGAGGTATCCGCCATGCGGTTGGAGAAACCCCATTCATTGTCGTACCACGCCATCACCCGCACCAGCGTGCCGTTCTGCACCTTGGTCTGGTCCATGTGGAAGGTGGCGGAATGCGGATCGTGGTTGAAATCGATCGAGACGTTGGGCCGATCGGTGTAGCCAAGAATGCCCTTGAGCTGCTGCCCGGCGGCGCGCTTCACGGCGCCGTTGATCTCCTCCACCGAGGTCGCGCGCTTGGCGACGATCTTGAGATCGATCACCGAGACGTTCGCCACCGGCACCCGGATCGAGACGCCGTCGAGCTTGCCCTTCAGTTCCGGCAGCACCAGGCCGATCGCCTTGGCGGCACCGGTCGAGGTCGGGATCATCGACATCGCCGCCGCGCGGCCGCGATAGAGATCCTTGTGCAGGGTGTCGAGCGTCGGCTGGTCGCCGGTATAGGCGTGGATCGTGGTCATGAAACCGGTCTCGATGCCGACGGTGTCGTTCAGCACTTTTGCCACCGGCGCGAGGCAGTTGGTGGTGCACGAACCGTTGGAGACCACGAGCTGATCTTTTGTCAGCGTGTCGTGGTTGACGCCGTAGACGATCGTCGCATCGGCGCCGTCGGCCGGCGCCGAAACCAGCACGCGCTTGGCGCCGGCGGTCAGATGCGCGGCGGCCTTGTCCTTGGCGGTGAAGATGCCGGTGCATTCCAGCGCGATGTCGACGCCGAGCGCCTTCCACGGCAGCTTGGTGGGGTCGCGTTCGGCCGAAACCTTGATCTTGCCATTGCCAAGGCTGATCGAATCGCCCTCGACGGTCACGGTGCCGGGGAAGCGGCCGTGCACCGAATCGAACCGCAGCAGGTGGGCGTTGGTCTCGACCGGGCCGAGGTCGTTGATGCCGACCACCTCGATATCCTTGCGGCCGGACTCGGCGATCGCGCGGAGCACATTGCGGCCGATGCGGCCAAATCCGTTGATTGCGACCCGGACTGCCATCTAATTTCTCCCTAAAGGTTCAAATACCTTGCGTTTGCGGCCCCGTGGGCCGAACTTTTGCCGATTCCGGGCTGTTTCATGCCCCGAATGTGCTGACGCTGCAATGCATCATAGTCCCGAATGTTCCAGCAACGCTACTTCGCATTCGCCCGCTTTGACGCAGCCTCGACCACCGCCTCGGCCGTGATCCCGAAATGCGGGTAAAGCGCCTTGGCCGGGGCGCTGGCGCCGAAGGAATGCATGCCGACAAAGTCCCCGTCCGGCCCGATCACGGCATCCCAGCCGAAGCGCACCGCGGCCTCGATCGCGATCTTGACCGGGGCTGAGCCGATGATCGCCTTGCGCCGCGCGGCCGGTTGTTCCAGCAGCAGTTCCAGCGAGGGCACCGACACCACCCGCGTGGCGATGCCGCGTCCGGCCAGCTCCTTCTGCGCGGCGACCGCGATCTCGACCTCCGAGCCCGACGCATACAGCGAAACCTTTGCCTCGCCCTGGGCCGCCACCAGCTCATAGCCGCCGGTGCTGCACAGATTGTCGGCACTGGCGGTGGTGCGGACCGGGGTCAGGTTCTGCCGCGACAGCGCCAGCACCGTGGGGCCGGTCATTTTCTCCAGCGCCAGCTGCCAGCATTCGGCGGTCTCGACCGCGTCCGCCGGGCGGAACACCCGCATATTCGGCATCGCGCGCAGCGCCGCCAGGTGCTCGACCGGCTGGTGGGTCGGGCCGTCTTCGCCAAGCCCAATCGAATCGTGGGTCATGATGTAGACCACGGCGGTGTGCGAAAGCGCGGCGATCCGCATCGAGGGCCGCGCGTAATCGGTAAAGCACAGGAAGGTGCCGCCGGCCGGCGCAAAGCCGCCATGGGCGGAGAGGCCGTTCATCGCCGCCGCCATGCCCATCTCGCGAATGCCGTAGTGGATGTAGCGGCCGGAAAAATCGTCCGGCGTCACGTCCTTCAGGCCCTTGGTTTTGGTGTTGTTGGACGGCGTCAGGTCGGCCGAACCGAGCAGCAATTCCGGCATTTCGGGCACCAGCACCTCGAGCGCCATCTCGCTGGCCTTGCGGGTGGCGACCGTCGGCGGCTCGGCGACCAGTTTTGCCTTCAGCTTGCGGATGACATCGGCGAGCCCCGGCGGGCGCTTGCGTTCGACCACGCGGCGGGTGAATTCGCGGCGCAGCGCCTCGGGCTTGGCCTCGAAGCGGCTGTTCCAGTCGGCGTGCGCGCTGGCGCCCTGCTTGCCCACATTGCGCCAGGCTGCCAGCACGTCGTCGGGAATCTCGAAGGGGCCGTAATTCCAGCCCAGCGCCTTCTTGGCGCCGGCGAGTTCCTCCGCGCCCAGCGCCTCGCCATGGGCTTTAGAGGTGCCCGCCTTGGTCGGCGCGCCGAACCCGATCGTGGTCTTGCAGGCGATCAGCGACGGGCGGTCGGAAGACTGCGCCTGCGTGATCGCCGCCGCGATCGCCTTTTGATCGTGGCCATCGATCTGAACCGCATTCCAGCCATGGGCCTTGAAGCGCGCCACCTGGTCGACATTGTCGGTCAGCGAGATCGGGCCGTCGATGGTGATGCCGTTGTCGTCGTACAGGAAGATCAGCTTCGACAGCCTGAAATGGCCGGCGAGGGCGGCCGCCTCATGGCTGACGCCTTCCATCAGGTCGCCGTCGGAGCACAGCACGTAGGTATGGTGATCGACGATATCCTCGCCGAATTCCGCGGCCAGCAGCCGCTCGGCCAGCGCCGAGCCGACCGAGAAGGCGACGCCCTGGCCGAGCGGGCCGGTGGTGGTCTCGACGCCGGAGGTGAGGAAATTCTCGGGGTGGCCCGGGGTCCTGGAGTCGAGCTGGCGGAAATTCTTGATCTGATCGAGCGTCATGTCTGCGTTGCCGGTGAGGTAGAGCAGCGCATAAAGCAGCATCGAGCCGTGCCCGGCCGAGAGCACAAAACGGTCGCGATCCGGCCATTTTGGGTCGGCAGCGTCGAATTTTAGAAACTGCGTGAACAGCACGGTGGCGATGTCGGCCGCGCCCATCGGCAGGCCGGGGTGTCCGGATTTCGCCTTCTCGACGGCATCCATCGCCAGCGCGCGGATCGCATTGGCCATACGGGAATGATCGACGCGCGTCATGTTGAATTCCGCCTGAAATGAGACGCCTGGTGACGATCCGCCCCGATTGGGCGAATGGCCTCGGCAAAAGCCTGTGGGCAACGGGAAGCAAGGCGCTGGATAGCATCTCGGTTCCGGGAGTCCAAGGCAGTGCAACGCACCAGGGGTGCGAAAAGTTGCTTTGCGGTGCATAGCTTGCAACCGCCGTTGCGCTGGCCCCGCTTGCCACGTAAATTTCCTCGCTTAAGCGTTTGCCGCACCGGGAAATTTCCCGGCCGGTTTTAACAAGGTTTCGCGTTATCGTATGAACGACCGCCCCGCCAACGGTTCGGGCAACATCGAGCCCGCTCTTGTCGATATCGACGCTGCGACGCGTCGGCTGATGGCGGCGCTGGAGGCGCTCGAAAGCGCGGTGGAACGGCGGCGCGAAGCCGACCGCGACGAGAATGAACTGGCGAGCCGGATTCAGGCGCTGGGCGCCGACCGCTCGCGGCTCGCCGACGAACTCGACGGATCGCTGGTCAAGTCGCGAAAGCTGGAGCGCGTCAATCGCGAGATCGCCGAACGGCTCGATTCGGCGATCGGGACCATCCGCTCGGTGCTCAATGCCGGAGAGGACTCATGAGCCACATCAACGTCACCATCAACGGCCGCCAGTACCGGATGGCCTGCGAGGAGGGCCAGGAGGTGCGGCTCTTGAGGCTGGCCGAGAGCCTCGAATCGCGCATCGAAATGCTGCGCGGAAAATTCGGCGAAATCGGCGATGCGCGGCTGACCGTGATGGCGGCGCTGACGGTGTGCGACGAATTGCTCGACGCCGGCCAGCGCATCCGCAGCCTCGAGCAGGAGGTCGACGAGCTGCGCGGCGTCCGCGTCGCCGCCGCCGACCGGGCGCGTGCGACCCAGCTCGCGGTCACCAACGCGCTCAACGCCGCCGCCGACCGCATCGAAAAGACCACGCAGGTGTTGAACCGCACCGTCGGCGGCGGCGTCGCGATCGGGTGAGGGCATGTTTACCCTCCCCCTTCAGGATGGCCGCTTGCGGCGAATTCAAGGATGCGTTTCACTTCACCCTCCCCTGGAGGGGGAGGGTCGCTCGCGTAGCGAGCGGGGTGGGGTGATCTATCCGCGAGTAGGATGCTTATGGTCTCGACATCGATCCGCCGGGCTGCAGCCAAACGACTACGCGCCAACACGACGCCACACGAGCGCACATTGTGGCGTGCCCTGAAAGAATGGCCGGTACACGGCACGCATTTTCGACGGCAGGCTCCGATCGGTCCCTAAGTGGTCGATTTCGTCTGCCCGGCCGCACGTCTCATCATCGAACTCGACGGCGGACACCATAACGAGGACGACGCGGCTAGACGTGATCGTGAAAGACAGCTTTGGCTTGAGCAGGAAGGATATCGTGTTATCCGTTTCTGGAACTCCGAGATCACTGGTGACCTGACGGCTGTACTCGAGCGGATCTATGTCGAGCTGTACGGCTCGCGGGAGGCGGAAGTCGAACCAATGAAACACCGCCGCCGGAGAGAGACTGTCACCCCGCCCCGCCCGCTGCGCGGGCGACCCTCCCCCTCCAGGGAGGGTGAACCGAGCGCTTCAGGCCGACTCGTTCGAACGGTACATCGCCCGGCGTTAACGCTGGCGGTTTGGCGCGGGGATGGTTACATTGGGTCTTGCGAAGCTGTGTCGCGCGTCAGGAGCCATATATCCCCGGGGCCTTATCGATCCTTAAGGGAACTGTCCCTGGCCGGGTCCGTGGATCCGGTCATATGGTGCCCACCTACTTTCGTAGGGAACTCCGGGATCGAGTGCTCCAACGGCCATCGCGGCTTCGCGCTTAATTTTTTGCTGCCGAGTGATTTCAGTAAGTCGTCCGCCACTCCCCGTCATACCCCGCGAAGGCGGGGTATCCAGTACGCCGCGGCTTCGCGGTTCTATCGCGAGTGCTCTGGAATACTGGATCGCCCGTTGGAGCCTGTCATCCGGCCGGTCGAAGGCCGGACCAGGTGGCGGGCGGTGACGACGAAACACAAAGTCGCATGTCCGGGGCTCCTGCAACTGCATCGAAAGCCGACCTCCGCACCGCAGGCCTCGCGGCGCGCGAGGCGTTGAGCGATGCGCAACGCGCCGCCGCCGGCGAGGCACTCGCCAAGCGCGGGCTGCCGTTCGAAGTAAAATCCGGCGCCGTGGTCGCCGGCTATTCGCCGATCCGCGGCGAGATCGATCCGGCGCCGCTGATGCGCAAGCTCGCGAGCGAAGGCGCGAGGCTGGCGCTGCCGGTGATCACCGCGCGCGGCCAGTCGCTGCGGTTTCGGCTCTGGCATCCCGGCGACCGGCTGCTGCCGGGCCCGCTCGGCATCCTCGAGCCGTCGCCGGCGGCGGCCGAAATCCATCCCGACATCGTGCTGGTGCCGCTGGCGGCGTTCGACCGCACCGGCCATCGCATCGGCTATGGCGCCGGGCATTACGACCGCACGCTGGCGCAGCTGCACAAATCGAAAGGTTTTGCGGCCATCGGCCTTGCCTTTTCGGGCCAGGAAGTTGCCGCCGTGCCTGCGCTGCAGCACGACGTGGCGCTGGATTATGTGCTAACGGAAACGAAAGCGTTCGATTTCCGGAGTTCATGATTTGCGTATTCTCTTCGTCGGCGACGTGGTCGGCAGGGCCGGCCGCACCGCTATCTCCGAATATCTCCCCGGCATGATCCGCGACTGGTCGCTCGATCTCGTCGTCGTCAACGGCGAGAATTCGGCCGGCGGCTTCGGCATCACGGAGGCGATCTACCAGGAATTGATCGACGCCGGCGCCGACGCCATCACGCTTGGCAACCATGCCTGGGACCAGCGCGAGGCGCTGGTGTTCATCGAGCGCGCGCCGCGGCTGATCCGCCCGGCGAATTTCCCGAGCGGCACGCCGGGCCGCGGCTCGGCGCTGGTCGACACCAAAGGCGGCAAGCGCGCGCTCGTCATCAACGCCATTGGACGCGTCTTCATGACGCCGTTCGACGATCC
>DATNMT010000086.1:0-2695 GCA_035602495.1 Bradyrhizobium sp. | reverse complement strand
CCGGATGTGGCACAAAGCGGGCCTAAGTCTCGCCAAGGTGGAAGTCTGCTGTTGGGGGAAGTGCGGACATCGATGTTCAAGGCTGCGGCTCGGCCACCGGCCGATTTCTTCCATAACAACTGACGGGCGAATGACCGCTGTGACCGCGGTCCAGCGCAGGGCCCCCGTCCTTGCGCGCCACCGTCGCGAACATATGCGCGCCGATCCGCTTGTCGGGATTGAGGATCGTGACCGTCACGCCGTCGAGCGGCCCAGCAGCCGCAGTGTCGGCAGTCGATCCGGACTTCACGCGACGGCTTGGCACGGAGCATTGACGTGATACGTTACAGCAGCCGTTCATCGTGGAGTGACGACGTGCTGCTTGAAACACTTCTGCCACTTGGCAAGGTCGACCCCGGCCTGCGCGCGCCCGAAATGCCACTCGATCTTCATTCCATCGCCGCCGACGCCCGTCTGCTGGAAGAGATCGGTTACGACGGACTGGTGGTCGAGGAAACCAAGGACGATCCGTTCATCCTGCTGGCGCTGGCGGCCCGGGCGACGCGCATCCTGAAGTTCGGCACGTCGGTCGCGATTGCCTTTCCCCGCAGCCCGACCGTGACCGCGATGAGCGCGTGGACGCTGCAGAAGCTGTCCCGCGGCCGCTTTACCCTCGGCCTCGGCACGCAGGTGAAGGCCCATATCGAGCGACGTTTCGGCATGCCCTGGACGCCGGCCGCGCCGTGGATGCGTGAATACGTGAGCGCTGTTCGCGCGGTCTGGGATTGTTGGCAGAACGGCACGCCGCTCGACGTAAGGGGGCCGCACTACAACATCAATCTGATGGTGCCATTGTTCAATCCGGGCCCGATCGAACATCCCGACATTCCCATTCATATCGCGGCGGTGAACCTGGTGATGTGTCAGGTGGCGGGCGAAGTCGCCGAGGGCCTCCGGCCGCATCCCGTATGCACGCCATCCTACATCGAGAAGGCGATGTTACCGGCCGTGCGGGCGGGCGCCGTCAAAGCGGGAAGGTCGCTGGATCGCTTTCGAGTCTGCATGAAGCCGCTGGTCGCCACAGCCGCCAACGAGGCGGAGCTGGTGCCCAAGGTGCGCGACGCGCGCGCGCGGATCGCCTTCTATGCCTCGACGCCGCAATATCGCGCCGCGTTTGACCATCTTGGTCTGGGCGATCTCGCGGACCGGCTGAAGCTGCTATCGCGAGCGCAGCGATGGGAAGAGATGCCTCAGCACATCAACGACGACGTACTGCACACTTTTGTGACGATCGCCACCTACGACACGATCGGCCGCAAGCTTTGCGACCGGTATGGCGGCGTGGTCACCAACTGCGAATTCTCGATCGCGGTGAAGAGCGACGCCGATCGCGAGCGTCTGCGCCAGCTCGCCAAAGACATCCAATCCGAAAGTGTCGCGCGCGCCCGGCGCACCATTATTGGAATCGCAGCCTGATAGCGGTTGCCACGCCACCTTCAACCGGAGACAATCGACATGAAACTCGGACGCCTTGGGGTGTGGTACGGCACCGATAAGCTCGACGGATCGCAGCTGCGCGATTTCGTGCGCACGGTCGAGAACAATGGCTACTCGGGCCTTTGGTACCCCGAATCCCGGGGCTACGAATCGATGTCGCTGGCGGCCTGGCTGCTGTCGAGCAGCGAGAAGCTGGTGATCGGAAGTTCGATCGCCAACATCTATGCGCGCGATTCCTTTACTGCGCAGCGCGCCATGGTCTCGCTGAACGCGCTCTACGGCGACCGGTTCATTCTCGGTCTCGGCGTTAGCCACATTCCGATGGTCGAGGGCCTGCGCGGCCATCGCTACGATAAACCTTTGGCGGCAATGGGCACCTATCTCGACGGCATCAACAAGTTCGCGCCCGCCGGCGAACAGCCGCCGGTCGTGGTCGCAGCACTCGGACCGAAGATGTTGGCGCTGAGCGGCGCCAAGTCGCGTGGCGCTGTCCCATATAACGTGACGCCGAAGCATACGGCTCAGGCCGCCGCGATCCTGGGGCCTTCGAAGTGGCTCGCGGTGGAGCAGAAGGTAACGCTCGAGACCGATCCCGCGAAGGCGCGGGCGCTCGGTCGCAAGGAACTGTCGCGTTACATGGTGTTGCCGAACTATCGCAATAGCTGGCTGCGCCAGGGCTTCACCGAGGTTGAGCTCGCCGACGGCGGCAGCGACCGGTTCATCGATGCGATGGTTCTGTGGGGCGACGCCGACACGATCAGGCGCGGCCTGCGGGCGCACTTCACGGCCGGCGCCACCCATGTCTGTCTGCAGCCCGTCCACGCGGATGGCGATTTCGCCGCCCGCGACCGCATGCTGGCCGCGCTCGCCGATACCTGAGGCGCGTGTGTGCCGCTCTCCCTCAGAGCAGATCGGCGACGGCGTTGCGGTAGCGGCGCATCGCGTCGACATGGTCGGTCAGGCTCCTTCCGGCCATGCGCTTGTGGTGGTAGCCGGCGAAGGTGTTGTGCAGCGTGACATGCGTGACGCCCGCCTTCTTCCAGAAGCCGATTTCCTGGCGCCAGTCCTTTTCGGCGCCTGTGCCGGTCGAGGTCCAGACCTCGAGGCCGACCGAGGCCGGATCGCGTCCCTCGGCTTCCACCAAGCGGCGCAGCTTGTCGAATTCCGCAACCGCCTCGGGTCCCGGCGGTTCAGACAGCATCATCCAGCCGTCGCCCCA
>DATNMT010000182.1:0-9190 GCA_035602495.1 Bradyrhizobium sp. | reverse complement strand
AAAGATCAGCGGGGATGTTCAGTGAGCGTGCATCGAGTTCGTCTCGACGGCCACGCATCTAACGTATTCGCATTCGGGACACATGAAAGTGTGGAGGTCGAAATCAGGCGGTTCGGGCGTGACGCGGCCGAGTATCATCGGCCCTCGACACTTGGGGCACGGGCTACCCTTGATTTCATCGGCTGTCGCATATGAGGCCAGCATGGTGCCACCCCGACTCGGTCAGATCAGCGCCGCTGCTCAATATTGCTCGGTGACCGCAATCCGGTGGGCGACTTGTCCCAGGAAATGCCCTGCACGGAAGGCGCTGGGCTCCCGTGCAGGGTTGAGAAAGTTGGTAGTGTCAGTTTCGGTGCCATGCCAATGCTACACGCATACAATCTAGCGATATGGCGGCGAGCTGTCTGGTCAAAGTTGCTCATCGGACGGCCGCACACCGCTTTGTGCCCCGGAACCGTTTCGCGTACCGCGACTTGGTCAAGCATGCAGACATTCGAGACGTTCAATCCAAAAGTGGCGCGGCGCTGCCGCTACGACCAACATCGCGGCCAAAAGACGAACGTGACGGTAAAGGGATCGCTCGTCACCGGGTTGGTCCGTTCGGTCATGGAAGTAAAGTCCAGCAATCCGACGCGCTGGATCATCACCGTCGTTGCCAAGCCGAGGCTCGCAGCCTGACCGATCAAATCCTCAAGACCGTCCGCCGCGACGGGTTGGCCGAGGATCTTACTGGGTTGCCAGCCATCGGTTGATCTCGGCGACAACGCGCAGACGCCCGGCTTCCCTGAGCGCAACACGCCGCGCCGGTCCGGGCGGCATGTTGCGGGCTTGCGCAATAAGTTCCGACGCTCGGACATCCCAAAAGTGGCTGTCGGGAGCGTGTTGTTCATTTTGATCCACGGTCATGACCTAAACCCCGAATGCATGGTTGGCGACCATCACTTCGTGAACGAGTTCGCATTTGGGGCATTCAAACGTGCGGAAGTCGAAACCCGTGCGTGCAGGCATGATGCGAGCGAGCATCATGTGAGCGTGGCACTTTGGGCAAGAAGGGCGCCGGATTTGAACGTTGATATGGTAGGGCAAGGAGGACGCTTGTGGCATGATGCTTCCCTCGAAGAGGCGGGAGCGCAACACTCTCTGTCACCGTGTGCCTGGTGAAATAGCGGTGATGGGAGCCAGCATTGATCATCGCGTTTCGACTTCGCCGTTCAATATTGATCGGTTTTCGCCGAATGGAAAAACTTGCCCAACGCGAGCTTGCCACGGTGGCCGGCATTTTCGACAAATTGATTGCGGATGGCCGGGCTCGCGCGGCCCTCCGCGTCTAAACTCGCCGCACCATCGCCGGCGTCAGGTCCTTCAGCGAGGGCGCGCCGAGTTGCGTCATGGCGTTGCGGGTTTCGGCGCGCAGGATTGCCAGCACGCGCTCGACGCCGGGTTGTCCGAAGGCGCCCAGGCCCCACAGATAGGGCCGGCCGATGCACACCGCTTGCGCGCCCATGGCGAGCGCCTTGACGATGTCGCTGCCGCGTCGAAAACCGCTGTCGACCAGGACCGGCATGCGGCCGCCGGCCGCTTCGACGATTTCCGGCAACACCTCGATGGTGGAACTGACGCCGTCCTCCATCCGCCCACCGTGATTCGAGACCACGATCGCGTCGATGCCGGCATCCGCGGCGAGCTTGGCATCCTCGAAGGCGAGAATGCCCTTGAGCACGAGCTTGACCTTGACCATGTCGCGCAGCCGCTTGATCAGATCCCAGTTCAGGTTGGTGACGATCGTGCTGCTCGTGCCGGCGAGATCGATGCCGGCAAAATTCGGCTTGCGCGACAGATAGTCGTTGAGCCCGTGGCAGCCTCCGCATTCGCGCGTATCAGTTCGCCGCAATCGGACAAAAGTCTCCCATTTGGCAGGCGTCCTCACATCGAGGGTGACGACGATCGCCGGCGCGCCCGCGGCCTGCGCGCGCCTGACCAGACCTTCGGCAACCTCCCAGCGCTGGGTAGTGTAGAGCTGAAACCAGACCGGCGCGCCGCGCGCGGCGATGGCGTCCTCGATCGACGCGGTCGCCACCGTGGATAGAATTTGCAGATGGTTGCCCACTTTCGCCGCGTTGGCGACGGCGATCTCGGCATCGGGGTGAAAGGCGCGGTTGCTGCCGGTCGGCGCCACCACGATCGGGCTGTCGTATTTCACGCCGAGGATCTCGGCTGTCATGTCGACCTTGCTGACGTCGACCAGCCGCCGCGGCCGCAGTGCGAATTTCCGGAAACCCTCGCGGTTGGCGCGCAACGTCATTTCGTCGTCGGCGCCGGTCGCCATGTAGCCGAAATGCGCCGGCGGAACGTTCTGCTTCATGACCGGCTCGAAGTCGAATACGTCCAGCGCCTGCGTCGGATCGGAGATCAGTTTGTCGAGGTCGCGCGGAGCCCATTCCGCTGGATCCGACGGACGCAGCCCCTCGGCGATTGCTGCGCGAGCGAACAATGGGCTGGCAGCCAGGAATTGCAGCAGGCGGCGGCGGCTGGCGACGTGAAATTGATGTGACGACACGGTTGCCTCCCCGGAGATCAGGTTATTCGTTGAATTTCGATCGACCGAGCGTAGTGCAATCCGGGCGCGCTTCGCTATGATGTCTTGGTGAAATCAGCCAACGGAGATTGGTTTTGTCAGCCTGGGTGGAAAAAAATATGAACCGTTACGTCAAATCGGCAACATTTCTCTCGATCTTCTTCATCGCTTGCGGCGCCGCCTGTGCCCAGAGCCAAGTGGTCGGGGCGCCGCCCGAAGCCTCCAACATGAAGCTGGTCGGATATAACGACCTGCAGGCGCGCAGCGCCTATCAGCCGACCATCCATCATCAGGGCGACCGCTGGATCGCCTATATCGGCCACCATGGCGGCACCGACGCCGTTCCCGCGCCGGTCAACCCGATGACCGGACAGGCCGAGCCGAACGGCACCTCGATCGTCGACGTCACCGATCCCGTCCATCCGAAATACCTGCGCCACATTCCAGGCCAGCCAGGAACCTACGAGGCCGGCGGGGCGCAGATGGTCCGCGTCTGCGACGGCAAGGCGCTGCCCAAGGGCAATCCCAACGCGGTCTATATGCTGCGCACCTTCGGTGGCGAAGCCCATGAGATCTGGAACGTCGCCGATCCCGCCAATCCCGTGCTGATCACGCGGATCGGCGGACTGAAGGACACCCACAAGAGCTGGTGGGAATGCGAGACCGGCATTGCCTTCCTGGTGTCGGGCGCGCCGGACTGGCGCACCCGCCGCATGACGCAGCTCTACGACCTCTCCGATCCCGCGCACCCCGTCAAGATTCGCGACTTCGGACTCCCCGGCCAGGAGCCGGGCGCTACCGGCGCGGTGCCGACCGAGGTGCACGGGCCGATCTCGGCGGGTCCGGAAGGCAACCGGGTCTATTTCGGATACGGCACCGACAAGGGCGGCTTCCTGCAGATCGTCGATCGCGAAAAACTCCTCAACGGGCCGAAGGAGCCGACGCCGGACAACCTTCGCTATCCGGAAATCTCACGGCTCGCGATGTCCGCCTTCAACGGCGCCCACACCACCTTTCCGATGCTGAAGATGCCGATCGCGGAATATGCCAAGGACAAGGACGGCAAGAACCGCGACATCGTGATGATCGTCGACGAGGCGATCCTCAACGAATGCAACGAACCGCGGCAGATGGTGTGGTTCGCCGACGTCACGGTCGAGAACCGCCCGATGATGATTTCGAGCTACACGGTGCCGGAGGCGAGCGGCTCGTTCTGCGAACGGGGCGGGCGCTTCGGCTCGCATTCCTCCAACGAGAGCATGGCGCCGGTGTTCTACAAGAAGATGGCGTTCATCGCCTTCTTCAATGCCGGGGTGCGCGCGCTCGACATTCGCGATCCCTATCATCCGACCGAGGTCGGCTATTTCATCCCCTCGATCACGGCTGCGACCGACAAGCGCTGCGTCACCGTCGAGGGCAAGGACCGCTGCAAGGTGGCGATCCAGACCAACAATGTCGAGACCGACGAGCGCGGCTATATCTATATCGTCGACCGCGCCAATACCGGGTTGCACATTCTGGAACTGACCGGCGCGGCGCGCGCCGTTGCCGGCCTGCCGTGATAGCGGCTAATGTCTCGGAGCGGTGCTCCATAGAGGAAACCACATCGTATATCGTCAGGGCTGTGATCGCAAAAAGGGGGACCAAATGCTTTATCGAGTGATGATCGGCGCCACGGCGCTTACAATCGGTCTGATGGCAACGGGTCGTTGCATGGCCGCGGGTGCCGTCGCGTCGGGCGTGCCGGCGGAAATCGCCAAGGACGGCGTTGCCATTTTCACCTTTGTCAACGCCGCCAGCGCGGAAATCGCCAAGCAAAAAGCGCTGGAAGGCTGCAGATCACTACCGAGTGCCTCGAGCACCTCGAGAGCCCTCTGCAAGGTTGTCGCCACCTTCGTCAATCAGTGCGTGGCCGAATCGATCGATCCCGAATCGGGGACGCCGGGGTTCGGCTGGGCCATGGCACCCAACTCCCGGGCGGCCAGGGAACAGGCCTTGTCGAATTGCCGCGATACCGCCGGTCCGACCCGCCAAGACAAATGTGTCGTGGAAGCCCGGGCGCTTTGGTGCGACGGATCCGCCAAGTAGGACGTGACGGCCATTCAAACCGCTGGCGAATGGCGGGGAAGCGAATGCATAGGGTGCCGTTGACCGCGTTCGCAATCGCGATCGGCATGCTGTCCGGCCTCGCCGGCAGCGAGCCCGCGCGGCCGGCCGTCGAGGGCTGGCGCGAAATCGCCTGGCCGTTTCCGCGCGACGGCTGGCCCGCAGGCCGCGCCTTCCGTTGCGCCACTGAAGCCTGCGGTGGCGAGATCGAGGTCTATGTGCGGCCCAAGATCGGCTTCTGCAATTGCGACTCGGGCGTGGCCGACGACGACGAAGTCGACCGCGTCGCCGATCTCGACCTGATGAGCGAACGATTTGTCCCGCTCGAGGCCGGCAAGGTGATCCGGATCGCCGACATGCCCGGCCGCATCCGGGCCTACGATCTCAGCATGGCCGACGGCTCGCGCCACACCGCCGTCGGCATCGCGGTGTCGCACCGCTGCGACCTGCTGGTCGCGGTCGCGCAAGGCGAGGGCCCCGCGGCCGGTGTCGAGCGTGCGGCGCTGGCGTTGTTGGGCGCGAGCGAGATAAAAATTTGGATGGTTGCGGCGATGGGCAGGGGGGTGAGGCCTCTCTAAACCTCTCCCCGCTCTTCGCGGGGAGAGGTCGGAGACGAAGCGATAGCGAAGTCTCCGGGTGAGGGGCTCTCCGCGAGTCGAGTCTGTCGAGAGAGCCCCTCACCATAGTCGAGGCTTCGCCTCGGCGTTCTTCTATTGAGAACGGCGGCCATAGGCCGCCTATGCCCTCTCCCCGCGAAGAGCGGGGAGAGGGTGAAGGCACCGCTGCCTGACTATTGCCCGTGGCTGACCAGCACGTAGCGGCATGCGGGAGAGAGCTTCGGACGGTTTTCCTTGAGACAGGCCAGAATGGTGAAATCGCCCTGGTCCATCAGCTTGCGGCATAAACGCTGGACGTCGCGGCTGCACGCCTCCTGCTCCTGATCGGTGCCGCGCTGAGCGAGGGCGCCGGATGAGACCAGGACAGACAGCAGGACGAGCGACCCGAAGAATTTGTGCGTCATGTTTATTCCTTCCGACTTCAGACACCTTCAGCGACCCTGGATGGGCAAAACGCCGGTCATTCCATCACCATCGCGTGGTCGCTTCCTGCCGCAGACGGAGCGCTGCGCAGCAGGAGCACCAGCGGCATCGCGGCGAGCGAGAGGATCATCATCAGCTTGAAGTCGTCGACATAGCTGATGATGGAAGCCTGCATCTGTATCACCTGGTCGAGCGCGGCACGTCCGCTTGCTGTCCATGGGCCCCAGGCATGCAGAACAATGCTGTTATCGAAGCCATGATTGGTTGCCGTGACATGACCGGCGATCGTTGCGTGGTTGATTTGGTTATTTCTGATCAGCAGATATGACACGACCGATATGCCGACGCTGGACCCGACGTTACGGGAGAGGTTGAACAGGCCGGTGCCGTCGGCTCGCTGCTCCGGCGCAAGCGTGGCGAAGGTGACGGTGTTGAGCGGAACGAACAAAAACCCAAGCCCGGCCCCCTGCACGAAACCGGTCACCGCAATCGTCCATTGCGAAACGTTCGGGTTCCAGCCGGTCATGTCGTACATCGCCCACGCCGTCAGCAGCAGACCCGTCATTATGAGCAATCGCGTATCTACTTTTCCGATCAGGCGGCCGACCAGGAACATGCAGGCCATCGTCCCCATGCCGCGCGGTCCCATGACCAGGCCCGCAGTCACGATCGGGTAGCCCATCAGCGTCTGCAAATACGGCGTCAACAGCGACAGCGACGCCAGATAGGTGATACCGACAATGAAGATGAACAGCATTCCGACCGAAAAGTTTCGATCCAGAAACAGCTTCGGATTCACGAATGAATTCTTCGCCGTGAATGTGTGTACAAGGAAGATGTAGAAGGCGGACAGGCAAACCGTTGCCTCCATCAGAATCTCGGGCGAGGAGAACCAGTCGAGCTGCGCGCCACGATCAAGGAACACCTGCATCGCAGCGATGGCGACGCTGAGGCTGGCGAACCCCAGCCAGTCGATCCGCGCGGCCGCCGAGATTTTGGTCTCCCTCATGAAGATCGAGATGCCCGCCAGCGCAAGCGCGCCGATCGGCACGTTGATGTAGAAGACCCATCGCCAGCTGAATTGATCCGTCAGGTATCCGCCGATCACCGGTCCCAGCACCGGTCCCACCATCACCGATACGCCGAACAGGGCCATTGCCGAGCCGCGCTCCTCCGGCGTGTTGATGTCAAGCAGGATCGATTGCCCGATCGGAACCAGCGCCGCGCCAAAAAGACCCTGCAGCAATCGAAATGCCACGATCTCCGGCAGGGACTGCGCAACGCCACACAGCACCGACGCTGCCACGAACCCCGCCACCGCCACCATCAGCACGCGCTTGCGGCCGAACCTGTTGGCAAGAAACCCCGACGGAGGCGTCATGATCGCCGCGGCCACGATATAGGACGTCAGCACCCAGTTGATCTGATCGGCGCTGGCGGAAACGCTGCCCTGCATATACGGCAGCGCGACGTTGGCGATGGTGGTATCGAGCGCCTGCATGATCACGGCCAAAATGATGCAGGCCGTGATAGCCGGACGATTGATCGCCTGCGGGGCGGCGCCGGCTTCAGCCATGATCGTCCCCCGATGATCTGAGCCATCCAGTCAGAAAGCCCGGGAAGCCCCGCTCATGGCCGGTGGCAACGCTCAGCTCGACGCTCATGCCCACGCGCAATTGGGGCTTGCCGGGTGCATTGGCGACACTGACGCGCATCGGAATGCGCTGCACGACCTTGACCCAGTTGCCGCTGGTGTTTTCGGCCGGCAGCAACGAGAAGCTCGACGCGGATGCCGGACTGATGCTGTCGACGCTGCCGGTCCACTGCTGGCCTGGATAGCCGTCGACCTCGACCGTCGCCTGCTGCCCGGGCTTGACATAGGTCAGCTCGGTTTCCTTCGGGCTGGCCTGAACCCAGACGTGATCGGTCGAGACGATGTTGAACGCGGTTGCCGCGGCGGCAAGGTATTGGCCGGGCTGCAGCGACGGCACGTTGGTCACAATACCCGCAAACGGCGCGCGCACGACCGTGTGCGCCAACTGGCGCGCGGCTTCGTCGCGCGCGGCCACCGCATCCTTGTATTTGGGATGGTTTTCGATGGGAGCATCGGGGTCGCCGTTCAGGTTGGCGGCAAGGCCTGCGAGTTGCTGCTGCAGCGAGGCAAGTTTTTGCTGCGAACCCTGCAGCGTATTGCGGGCGGTATCGAAGGTAGCCTTTGGCGTGAAGTTGTTGGCGATCAGCTGCTGCTGGCGCTGGAAGTTGACCATGTTGAAGTCAACATCCTTCTGTGCCTGTTCGACCTGGGCCTGCATGTTGCGGTAGCTGGCCTGGAGCGCGACGAGATCGTTCTTCGTATTTCCCACCTGGGCCTCGGCGCGATCCAGCGCCAGTCGGAATTGCAAGGGATCGAGCTTGAAGAGGACATCTCCCCTGGCGACCTCTTGATTGTCGTGAACCAATACCTGCGTGACGATGCCGGCGACGTCGGTCGACAACCCGACCATGTCGGCTTGCACATACGCATCATCCGTCGACATCACGGCACCGCCGGTCACATAAAAGTAGCTGCCCACGATGAGCGCCACCGGCAGCAATGCGAACAGCAGCGGGCGACGCAACGATTTCTTCGGGGTCACGGAACTCGCCGCCGGGGCAACGGGAGGCGGTTCAGACGACGGCATCGGGTCAGGTTTGCGATCGTCCGGGTGGACTTTCGCTTTCGGGCTGACTACCCCGCCCGGGTTCGAACCCCTGGACTCCGGCGCAGGGCGCGTCAGATGACGAATCTTGTCCTCGGCACCGAGGCCATCGATTTCTTCGAGGTCTGCACTGCTTATGTTTGAGTTGGTTTCGTATCGATTGGTCATGACTTGTTCTTTTTCTTTCCACACATGCGGCAACCAGGTTTCGCGTCGGGCATCTACCGCCCGGCTCCGATGGCCTGTGCCAGTCCCGCAGCCGTCGTGATGGTGGCCTGCCGCGGAAACACCTTCTCCAGCAGCACCCGGTGCGTTTCCTCGTCGCCGTCGGAGCAGCAATCGCCGACCACCAGCAGCCTGTAGTCCGCATCGGCGGCATGGCGCAGGGTCGAGAGTACGACGCCGCTGGTGACGATGCCCGTCAGGATCAGGGTCTCGATGCCGTTGGCGCGCAGCATCAGCTCGAGATCGGTCCCGGCGAAGGCGCTCACCCGATGCTTGGTGACGACGATTTCCTCGGCCAGCGGCGCGACGGCGGCATGGATCTTGGCATTTTCGGCACCCGCGCCGAACGCGCCCGAGGCCTTGAGCCCGTTGAACGTCGCATTTCGGTCGCTGACCTCCGGATAGCCGGGGCGGAAGCCGACGACCACATAGATCACTCGCATCGCGGCTGTGCGCGCCGCGTCGATCAGCTGCGCCGTCCGATCGAGCAGCGCCTCCGCACCGGCGGCATAGTTGTCGACGATCAGCGTCTGGAAATCCATGAC
>DATNMT010000178.1:0-2545 GCA_035602495.1 Bradyrhizobium sp. | reverse complement strand
CGAGTTGCGCGATGAGCTTCTCGACGTCAGCCGGGTGTAGTCCCGTGGTGGGCTCGTCAAGGACGTAGAGCGTGTGGCCGCGCTGCGTCCGCTGCAGCTCGGTAGCAAGCTTGATCCGCTGGGCCTCGCCGCCGGAAAGCTCCGTCGCCGGCTGGCCAAGTCGCAGATAGCCGAGGCCAACCTGCCGCAGCACATCGAGGGACCGGCGCACCTGCGCCTCCTCGGCAAAGAACGCGAAGGCGGCATCGACCGTCATTCCCAGTACGGCGGCGATGTTCTTGTCGCGGTATTTTATTTCAAGGGTTTTGGCGTTGTAGCGAGCGCCATGACAGCTTGGGCACGGTGCATACACACTGGGCAGGAACAGCAATTCGACGCAAACAAAGCCTTCGCCCTCGCAGGTCTCGCAGCGGCCTTTGGCAACATTGAAGGAAAAGCGTCCAGCGTCGTAGTGACGGGCGCGCGCCGACTTGGTGGCCGCGAAGATCTTGCGAACGTAATCGAACAGCCCTGTGTACGTCGCGAGGTTGGACCGTGGTGTGCGTCCGATCGCCTTTTGGTCGACGACCACCAATCGCTTGACACCCTCCATTCCGCTCGCGATCCGGCCGCCGAGTGTGGTCACGACGGTCCGCTCGAGTTCGTCGCCTTCATCGTCGATGGAGGGGATGGGATGGCCGAGCTGTTTTGCAACCAATTCCACCAGGACCTGGCTCACCAGGCTCGACTTGCCCGAGCCGGAAACGCCAGTCACGGTGGTGAATACTCCCAACGGAAAATCGACATCGAGTTCATGGATGTTGTTGCGACTGACGCCACGCAGCCTCAACCAGCCCTTGGGCGAGCGCGGCGTTCGGTTTGGCACAATGTAGTCGCCGAAAAGGTAACGGCGGGTTTGCGATGGCTCCACCTGCTTGAACCCTTTCAGCGGACCGCTGTAGAGCACATGGCCACCGAGTTCGCCGGCGCCTGGCCCGACGTCGACAACCCAATCCGCATGCCGGATCACATCGATCTCGTGTTCGACCACGAACAGCGAATTGCCGGAGGCTTTCAATTGGTCGAGCGCCGTCAACAGCGCCTCGGTGTCCGCGGGATGAAGTCCGGCGGAGGGCTCGTCGAGCACATAGACGACGCCGAACAGATTGGAACGCACTTGGGTTGCCAGTCGCAGGCGCTGCAGTTCGCCCGGAGAAAGCGTCGGGGTACTCCGCTCCAGCGAAAGATAGCCAAGCCCGAGGTCAAGCAGAACCGTGAGGCGGCCGCCGAGGTCCTCGGCGATCCGCTGCACCACCAACGCCTTCTCCGGATGCTGCGCCTTAAGCTTGGTCAGGGTAGGGGCGGTGGCCTCCGCATAGGGACGCAAGAGGTCAGCGAGCCTGGCCAGCGGGATCCTGGAGATGTCGGCAATATCGAAGCCGGCGAACTTGACCGACAGCGCTTCGCGGCGAAGCCGCTTGCCGTGACAGAGCGGGCATTCGGTACTTACCATGTAGCGCGATACCCGCTTCTTGATCGACGCGCTTTCGGTGGTGGCAAAGGTGTTCAGCACATATCGCCTGGCGCTGGAGAAATTGCCGCGGTAACTGGGCTCCTCCTTGCGTCTGATCGCCCTTCGCGCCTCGTCCGTGTCATACCCGATGTAAACCGGGACCACCGGCTGCTCGTCGGTATACAGGATCCAGTCGCGGGCTTTTTTCGGCAATTCGCGCCACGGACGATCGACGTCGTAGCCGAGCGTGATCAGCATGTCGCGCAGGTTGCCGCCATGCCAGGCGGGCGGCCAGGCGGCAATCGCGCGCTCGCGAATGCTTTTGGAATCATCCGGCACCATCGAGCGTTCGGTCACCTCGTAGACCCGACCGAGCCCATGGCATCGGGGACAGGCTCCCGCCGGCGTATTGGGCGAAAAAGCTTCGGCATCGAGATGCGCCTGGTGCCGTGAATAATCGCCCGCGCGCGAGTACAGCATTCGAAGCAGGTTGGACAGCGTCGTGACGCTGCCGACGGAAGAGCGCGTGGTGGGCGACCCGCGCTGCTGCTGCAAGGCCACGGCCGGGGGCAGGCCATCGATTTCGTCAACCTCGGGAACCGCCATCTGATGAAACAAACGCCGCGCATAGGGCGAGACGGATTCGAGATACCGCCGCTGCGCCTCCGCGTAGAGCGTGCCGAACGCCAGCGACGATTTGCCCGAGCCGGACACGCCGGTAAACACCACCAGGGCATCGCGGGGAATGTCGAGATCGATGCTCTTCAAATTGTGCTCGCGTGCTCCGCGCACGCGGACGAAGCCCCGCAGAGCCTCTTCCGCTGCTTTTCGAGAACGAGGCTTGTTGATTTCCAGCATTTACACGGACCCGGCCAAGGGAGAACGCATGACAGCCGAGCGGAGTTCCGAAAACAATGATGGCCATCAAGACCACGCGAAGATCGCCCTCGCCGGCGGATGCGCCCTGCAGCGCCGATCAGTCAGGCATCATGAGCCGGTTCCCGGAAGCTTGGCAGCAAGGACGTCGTTCCTTGCGATCGCCGGCGGCTGCCA
>DATNMT010000177.1:0-3665 GCA_035602495.1 Bradyrhizobium sp. | reverse complement strand
CCGTCTCTGGAATACTGGATCACCCGCTTTCGCGGGTATGACAATTTGGGACACGCCTTCGCGTTCCCGCGGCGTGAAAACGCCCGAGTCTTGCAAATCATCCGCCCAGATAAGGGCGTGGGGAATGCCGGGCACCCAATGCACCCGCAGCCTCGCGTGCAAAATGTAGAAAGCACACGAGTTAGTCACCACGAGTCCACCGGAAAACCCGGCATTCCCGCACGCGATGGTGTTAACGGCTGCTTCGTGCTCTCCCCGGAGATCGGCTTTCTTGTCTCCGTCGCCTGTGAAGTTGCCTCCACCGACCTGGCACCGGCGTCGAGGCGCCAGGACCACACGACTTTGCCGTCCGCTCTCGCACCGTTCGTCACCGGCACTACCAGCGTCCACCGCATCCCGCCCCGCGTTTCGTGACGTTGCGCAACGCCCCTCTCTGGGACGGGACGGGGTGAATATAGCCGCGATTTCAATTCTGTAAAACAGAAATATTTTTTCAAAATGCGCAAATATGCCCGCGCAGTGATTTTTGCCTGGTCGGGCAAATCAGTTGCATTTCTGCATCACATCGTTGGCCGCCGGCAGTATCGTAGCCATCCAATTGCCGGTGCCCAAGTCAGGTTATGGCAACGAGCCTCGATCGATTTAACAACAACAGGTGACCCATGAACTACGTCGCATTGTTCTTTGCCGGCGCCCTTCTTTGCAATTGCATCCCGCATCTTGCCGCGGGATTGCAGGGCCTGCCGTTCCCAACTCCGTTTGCGAGACCTCGCGGCATTGGGAACTCGTCGCCATTGCTGAACTTTCTGTGGGGCGGGTTCAACGTTTTTGCCGGTCTCGCCATACTATCCTATCATCCGGTCGTGCTTGGACCGAACTTCGACTGCCTCGCGATGGCCGCCGGAGCCCTGCTGCTGGGCACGTACCTGTCGCGGCATTTCGATGAGGTTCGGAAGGGACGCATTGGCGCTTGATGGGACTGCTGCGGAAGACCTTCACCGACGGCGCCCGGCTCTAGCCGCCGCCCGACAGCATCTTGACGAGCTTGTAGAGATAATCCTCGCCCTCGTAGAACGACTTGATCATCACCCGCTCGTCCTTGCCGTGGGCGCGGATGTCGTAGATGTCGCCGGCAAGCCCCGAGTGCCCATAGGTCGGAATCCCGGCGTTGCGCAGATAGCTGCCGTCGGTGGCGCCGGCGCTCATGGTCGGGAGCACCACCGCGCCGGGCCAGAACTGCTGCGACAGTTTCTCGATCGATCCCATGATCTCCTCGTGCAGGGCCGAGGGCGCGCTCAACACCGGCTGGTCGAGCTGGGTGACCGTGATCTGGTCGTCGGCGAGCACGCGCTCCAGCGTCGCCTTGACTTCGTCGACGGGCTCGCCGGGCATGATCCGGCAATTCACCTTGGCGCTTGCCAGTTGCGGCAGCGCGTTGACCGCATGTCCGCCCGACAGCATGGTCGCGACGCAGGTGGTGCGCAATTGCGCGTTATAGACCGGATTGGCGGCGAGCCTGACGAACGAGGTGGCGGCCGGATCAGGCTTGTCCGACAAAACCGTGCGCATGTCGGATGCGGTCTGCTCGCCCTCGAACTGCGCGGTGCGCTCGAAATAGGCGCGCGTGGTGTCGTTGAGTTTCAAAGGAAAGCTGAATTTGGACAGCCGCACCAGCCCCTCGGCCAAGTGATAGATCGCATTGTCCCGGGAGGGGACCGAGCTGTGGCCGCCCTTGTTCTTGACGTCGAGCTGATAGCTCAGCGAGACCTTCTCGCTGGTCTGCACGCTGTTGCGGATCGGCTTGCCGTCTTTCAGGCCGACGCCGCCGCCCTCGTTCAGTGCGAACTCGGCATCGATCAGGTCGCGATGGTTCTTGAGCAGCCACTGGACCCCGAGCGCGTTGCGGTCGAGGATTTCCTCGTCGGTCTCCAACGCAACGATGATATCGCGGTCGGGCTTGTAGCCCTCCTGCTTGTAGCGGATCAGGTTGGTGACAAAGGCCGCGGCCATGAATTTGTCGTCGCCGCTGCCGCGCGCATAGTAATAGCCGTCCTTCTCGGTGAGCTTGAACGGATCGACCGTCCAGTCCTCGCGGTTGGCCGGCACGACGTCGAGATGCGCCAGCAGCAGGATCGGTTTGCGCGCGCCGCTGCCGTGCAGGCGGGCGACCAGATTGCCCTTGCGCGGCGCCGGCGAGAACACCTGGATGTCGGCTTCCGCCAGCCCTGCGGCCTTCAATCGCCCCGCCATCGCCTCGGCCGCCTGTTTGGTATCGCCGGTCGCGGTCGTGGTGTCGATTTCGACCAGTTCCTTGTAGATGTCGAAGGCAAGCTGTTGCTGGGGATTTAACGCTTCGGCAGCGGCCGGGCCTGACAGCACCGGGAAGGTCAGGACCAGGGCCGCCAAGCCTGCGAACCAGACAAGGCGGCTGCGCATTTCTCCGAACATCTCGCTCTCCAAAATTGTCGCCGACCCGTTCAATTGAGACAGCTAAGCCGTTCGCTGGCAAGGTGCCGGAAGCGAACAGTTCTGCGGCCCAGCCATCCTATTTGGCATCCTTGACGGCGATCACCTCGATTTCGACCAGAAATCCGGGATTGGCGAGCGCCGCGACGCCGACCACCGACCTTGCCGGCAAATTGGGCTGGCTGCCGCCGAAGAACTCCGTGTAGCCCTCCATGAACGCCTTGAAATCCATCGGCGCCCGCGCGTCGTGCACCAGAAACACCTGCATCTTGACCACGTCGGCCATGCCGAGCCCAAGACCTTCGAGAATTCCCTTGATCTTGCCGAGAGCCCCGACGGTCTGGGTCCTGGTATCGCCATAGGCCTGCGGGGTGTTCGGCTCGGCATCCTTGTTGACGACCGGCGGCACCTGACCGCTGACGTAATAGGTGGTGGCATCGCCCGAGACTTTTACCGCTTGCGCAATCGGGAAGGTCGAATTTGGAATCGGATATCTCATCACCTCCGCTTGCGCGGCGACGGGACAAACGACAACGGCGCTCAGGAAAAATGCGCCGAGCGAAATCATAATTACGGGCTTCATGGGCTTCCCCCTATTCGCGTGCCGTGGTTTCATCCTTCGAGACGCCATGCTGGCGCATGGCTCCTCAGGATGAGGTCTTGGACCCTCATGGTGAGGAGCGCGGCAACGCCGCGCGTCTCGAACCATGTGGCCATCGGATGCGCGACTATCATTCGCATCGTTATTTCCGAACGCCTTTGACGTCCTCGGCCGTCACCGCGTCCTTGTAGTCATTGCCGAAATGGCTGCGCAGGTAATTCACCACGGCGGCAACCTGGTCGTCGCTCATCATCGCGCCGAAGCCCGGCATGCCGCCGTGGCCGTTGACCACCATCGCGACCGGATAGCCGCTCGACTCCAGATTGCCGTTGCCCGCCAGCGACGGATAGGTTCCGGCGCCGGTGGCGCCCCTGGCGTCGGCCATGTGGCAGCCGCGGCAGACATTGGCGAACAATTCCTCGCCGCTGGTTTCGATGAAGCGGAAGCCCGGGCTTAGCGCAGGCGCGGCGGTTTGCGCGTTCGCCGCGGACGATAGCAGCGAAATGGCCGTCATTGCGAGGAGCAAAGCGACGAAGCAATCCATCCGGCGGCAAAGCAAGAATGGATTGCTTCGCTGCGCTCGCAATGACGGCTGCCG
>DATNMT010000173.1:0-7037 GCA_035602495.1 Bradyrhizobium sp. | reverse complement strand
CGTCGGTCTCATAGACCAGCCCACGATAGGCCTTGAACGCCAAATCCGACAACCGGTCCATCGCCGTCAGATATTCCGGCTTCGGCGCCGGTTGACGGGGATGCAGCAAGCTCGCTTCCAGCGTGGCGGCGGCGAGAATCTCCAGATTGTTGCGGCCGACTTCGGCGTTGGAATATTTGCTGGAGATGATTTCGCCCTGCTCGGTGATCCGGATCTGGCCGTTCACCGCGCCGCCCGGCTGCGCGATGATGGCGTCATAGCTCGGCCCGCCGCCGCGGCCGACCGAGCCGCCGCGGCCATGGAACAGCCGCAGCCGCACGCCGTGGCGCTCGAACACCTCGATCAGGCCGATTTCGGCCTTGTAGAGTTCCCAGCCCGAAGTGACAAAACCGCCATCCTTGTTGCTGTCGGAATAGCCAAGCATCACCTCCTGCACGCCGCCGCGGCTGTCCACCAGCTTGCGGTAATCGTGCAGCGACAGCATCCGGTCCATGATGGCGCTGGAAGCCTGTAAATCCTCGATGGTTTTGAACAGTGGCACGATGTTGATCGCGCTGCGGCCGGAGGGGTTGACGAGGCCTACCTCCTTGAGAAGCAGCGCGACCTCCAGCATGTCGGACATGCCCTTGCACATCGAGATGATGCATTGGGGGATCACGTCGGCGCCGAATTTGGAATGCGCTTCGGCGGCGGCATGGAACACCGCGAGTTCGCCAACCGTCTCCTCGCTGTATTTCACGAAGGATGACGTCAGCGGCCGGGTGTTGCGCAATTCGCTGGCGAGAAGCGCGATCCGCGCCTCCTCGTTCAGCGCCAGATAGGACATGCCGGGCATCGCGGCATCGATCAACTCCGCGACGGTGCGCTCATGCACGGCGGAATTCTGCCGCATGTCGATGCATGCCAGATGGAAACCGAAACAATCCACCGCCCGGCGCAAGTGGCGCAGCCGTCCGCGCGCGATGACGCGCGAATTGTTTGAAATCAGCGAGCGATAGAGCGTGTCGAGATCGGCCTTGAACTCCCCGACATCGGCGTAAGGTGCGGCTTCGCCGACAGGCGGGCGGGTGGTTTCCACACCCAGCCGCGCAGCGGTAGCGGTGAGCCTCGCATAAATGCCTGATACCGCCAGCCGATAGGGTTCGCCTTTTCGATGCGGCGAGGTGTCGGGCGAACGCTCGGCGAGCGCGCGCAGATCCTTGGAGACGTCGGCCAGGTGCGCGGCGAGTGATAGTTCGGAGCCGAGCACATGCAGTTCTTCCAGATAATAGCGCAGCACGCGACTGCTCTGCAGGCGCAGCGTGCCGCGCATCACTTCCGCCGTCACGAAAGGGTTGCCGTCGCGATCGCCGCCGATCCAGCTTCCGATCTTCAGGAACGACGCCAACTCTCCGGGTGCGGCGCCGTCGCCTTCGTTCAAGCGGTCCTCCAGCGCGCAATGCAGACGCGGCACTTCGTGGAGGAAGGTGTAGTCATAGAACGACAGGCCGTTGGCGACCTCGTCGAGCACGGTGAGCTTGGTCCGGCGCAACAGGTTGGTCTGCCACAGCGTCAACACCTCGCGGCGCAGCTGTTCATCGTCGGCCGCAAGTTCTTCCGGGGTCAACTGGACCCGTTCGCGACGGTCCAACAGCGCCGCGATCTCCATCTCGCGGTCGATCGTGCTCTTGCGGCGAACCTCGGTCGGATGCGCGGTCAGGACCGGGCTGACCTGGGCGGTCGCGAAAAACTTGCGCAGGTCGGCGGCGGAAAAGCCGGCCGCGCGCGCATGCGACAAGGTCAGCGCCAGCGTTCCCGGCGTCGCCCCGGCCTTGGAGCGCGCCCGCATCTGGCGGATGTTGTTCTGGTCCTCGGCGATGTTGGCGAGATGCGAAAAATAGCTGAACGCGCGCACGATGCGCACGGTCTGGCTGGTCGACATGCTGTCGAGGATCAGTTCCAGTTCCCGCCTTGCCGGCTTGTCGTCATCGCGGTGGAACCGGATCGAGGTCTGCCGGATGCGCTCGACCAGGTCGAACACGTCGGCGCCCTCCTGGTCGCGCACGGTATCGCCAAGGATGCGTCCGAGCAGCCGGATGTCGTTGCGCAGCCGGGTGTCTTCCTCGAGCGCCGAGGCTTCCTCGGCGCGACTGGTGCGGACTTCGGTCTCGGAAGGCATGGTCTGGGGTGACATCGTTGGCTCCTCCAGAGGCTGCCCGGCAGTCTCGGAGTGTGCAAGTTTTTTGCCGCAGTGCAAGATAAAGATAGAGGCGAACGGGGCAAACCGCTTTGCCGCCGGCGTGTCCCGGCGCGGTGCAGCATTCTTCACGCTGCTCCGCAGAACCGGGACCCACCTACGGGCATCCAAAGATAGGCCCCGGATCAGCAGCGCACCGCGAAGGGGCGCTGCGCAGCATCCGGGGCACGCAAGCCTTCTAAATCCTCCGCCCCGCCCTTTCCCAATAGGGATCGCGCAGACGGCGCTTGAAGATCTTGCCGGAATCCTCGCGCGGCAAATTTTGCTGGATTTCGACGTGTTTCGGCACCTTGTAGTCGGCGAGCGCGGTCTTGAGCTGGGCGCGGATCGCGCCGATATCGAGCGTCACCCCGGCTTGCGGCTCCACCACCGCCATCAGCGCCTCGCCGAATTCCGCGTCGGGGATGCCGAATACGGCGCAGTCGTGCACGCCGGCGACCGCATGCAACGCGGCCTCGATTTCGGCCGGATAGATGTTGACGCCCCCTGAGATCACCATGTCCCGCTTGCGGTCGCAAAGGAAGACGTAGCCGTCCGCGTCGATATAGCCGACATCGCCCGAGGTGATAAAACCGTCGCGCTCGATCTCGGCGCGCTTTTCGGGCTTGTTGTGATAGGTGAAGTCGGGATTTCCTGCGATTCGCGAATAGATCTCGCCGATCTCGCCTTGCGGCAACGGCTCGCCGTTGTCGCCGAGAAAGCGCAGTTCGACGCCGTCCAGGATTTTTCCGACCGTGCCGGGCTTCTTCAGCGCGTCTTCGGAACTCGCGAACGTCAGCGCGCTGGCTTCGGTGGAGCCATAATATTCATAGATCACCGGTCCCCACCATTGGATCATCGCGCGCTTGATATCGGCGGGGCATGGGGCAGCGGCATGGACGACATGGCGCAACGAGGAGGTGTCATACTTCCTCCGCACGGCGTCCGGCAGCTTCATCAACCGGACGAACATGGTCGGCACCATGAAGACGGTGTCGATCTCTTCCGCCTCGATCAGCCGCAGAAATTCTTCCGGATCAAACCGCGGCATGAGGACCAACGCACCGCCGAGTCGGCCAGCGCGCAGGCCGAACGAATTCGGCGCCGAATGATAGAGCGGACCGGGCAGCAACGCCCGCACACCCGGCGTCAGGCCGTAGATCAGCTGGCGCAAACGTTCCGAGGTGACACTCTGTTCCGCCGTCGGCGCGTTGCGCCGAACCCCCTTGGGGTTTCCGGTCGTGCCCGAGGTGTAGATCATGTTCGCCGGCTGCGGCCGCGACGGGCCGTCATGGGGCTTCTGTTGCCCGAGCCAGGATTCCAGGTCCGTGGCGAAACCCGGCGTCGCGAGATGATCGGGCTCGATCTTGTAATTCTGCAGGATTTCCGACGGCGTCACGACGCTGAGCACGGTGACGCCGGCCGGAATTGCGTCGCGTAGCGGATGCAGCAGGTCGGCGTGGCCGACCAGCACCCGCGTGTCGGAATCCCGCAGGATGTAATTGATTTCCTCCGGCTTGAAGTGCCAGTTGACCGGCACCGCATAGGCGCCGAGCTGCATCGCGCCATAGGCTGCCTCGATGAAGGCGATATCGTTGCGCATGAGGATGCAGACGCTGTCGCCCTGCCCGACGCCGAGCCGCTCGAAGCCACCGGCGAAGCGGGCGGCGCGACCGGCCACTTCGGCGTGATTTCGCTGGCGCTGGCCGCTGACGATGCCGTGGAAGAGCTGTTGCGTTGACATTGTCGCTTTCCGATCTCTCGTCGGGTTCGAGAATTCCAACCGTCATTCCGGGACGTGTAGCGAAGCAAAACGAACCCGGAATCTCGAGATTCCCCGATGTGCAACTGCACATCGTGGTTCGATGCCCTGCATCGCCCCGGAATGACGCGTGCGGTCTATCCCACATCCGCAAAGCGCGGCGCGCGTTTTTCGATATTGGCGCGCACCGCCTCTGTCTGGTTCGCACTGCCCAGCAGCTTTTGCTGCTCGACGGACTCGGCGAGCAGCGCCGCGGCCGGATCGACGGACAGATTGTTCAACATACGCTTGGCGGCGCGGATCGCCTCCGGATTCTTGCCGGCGATCTCGCGCGCGACCTCGAAGGCCGCGGTACGCGGGTCGTCGCAGATCCGGGTTGCCAGACCATAACCCAGTGCCTCCTGCGCCGAGAAAATCCGTCCCGTGTAGGTCAGCTCGCGCAGGATATCGTCGCGCACCAGGCTCGCAAGGATCGGCGTCCCCGCCATGTCCGGCACCAAGCCCCACTTGATTTCCATGATCGACATCCGGGCATCGGGGCTGAGGAAACGCAGGTCGGCGCCGAGCGCGAGTTGAAAGCCGCCGCCGAACGCCACGCCCTGGATTGCGGCGATCACCGGCACCGGCAGCTGCCGCCATCCCCACACCGCCTGTTGCGGAAAATTGGCGAGGCCGTGGGTGCGCTCGGCGAGGTCACGCTTTTCGCCACCCGCTATCCCGTTACCGCCTTTCTCCTTCATGGCGGCGAAGCGGCCCATGTCGAGGCCGGCGCAGAAGGCGCCGCCCTCGCCGGATAATACTACCGCCCGAAGGCCTTTTTCACGGGCGAGCCGGTCGGAGGTCGAAACCAGCGCATCGAACATCGCGGCATCGAGCGCATTCATCTTGTCCGCCCGCACCAGCCGGACATCGGCGACGCCGTCCGCAATCGTGACCGAGACGCGCTGTTCCATGGATGGTTCTCCTGCTCTTGTTCGTTTGCCGCTTTACAGAATGGCGTCGGGCGGATTTAGTCAATCAACCAATTAACAGACATTCTTCAAGGGTGGAAACCTCCCATGTTCAGCGAAAAACTTCTCGCCGACCGGCGGATTCTCGTCACCGGCGGCGGCACCGGACTTGGCAAGTCGATGGCGGCGCGCTTTCTCGAGCTTGGCGCCGAGGTGCATATCTGCGGCCGGCGCAAGGCCGTCTGCGACGAGACCGCGACCGAGCTGATGGACCTCTATGGCGGCCGGGTCACCAGCCACGGTGTCGATATCCGCAACCCGCTCGCGGTCGACGAGATGGTCGATACGATCTTCAAGGAAGGCGGCCTCACCGACCTCATCAACAACGCCGCCGGCAATTTCATCTCGCGTACCGAGGACCTCACCTCGCGCGGCTTCGACGCGGTCGCCAACATCGTGATGCACGGCACCTTCTATGTGACGCACGCAGTGGGAAAGCGCTGGATCGCCTTGAAGCAGCGCGGCAATGTGGTGTCGATCACCGTGACCTGGGTCCGCAACGGCAGCCCCTATGTGGTGCCCTCGGCGATGAGCAAGTCGGCGATCCATGCCATGACCATGTCGCTGGCAACCGAATGGGGCCACTACGGCATCCGCCTCAACACCATTGCGCCCGGCGAAATCCCGACCGAAGGCATGAGCAAACGCATCAAACCCGGCGACGAAGCCGGCGCGCGCACCAAGGCGCTTAATCCGATGGGCCGGGTCGGCAAGATGGAAGAATTACAGAATCTCGCGGTGTTCCTGATCTCCGGCGGCTGCGACTGGATTAACGGCGAGACCATCGCGATGGACGGCGGCCAGGCCCTGGCGATGGGTGGAAATTTCTATCAGCTGCGCGACTGGAAGGATGAGGACTGGACGGCGGCGCGTGACTCGATCAAGGCGCAGAATGAAAAGGATCGGGCGGCCCGTGGATAAAATTTGTCGTCCCTGCGAAAGCAGGGACCCATACGCCGCGGCTTATCGATAGCTCGCTGGGGCTAGTTGCCTTCGTAACAACTGACGACGGTGGTTATGGGTCCCTGCTTTCGCAGGGACGACAGTTGTTTTTGGCGCGCAACGACGCCAGTATTGCCGCCACAAGAACAAAACATCCGGGAGCGACATGTCCGATATCCAACAACCGGCTAACCTCGCCGACATGGTGCGCGCGCGGGCCAGGACCCGCGGCGATGCGATCGCCTTCGAATTCGAGGGTCGCCAGACCAGCTTTGCCGGGCTCGATGTCAGAAGCAATCGCGTCGCCAATGCGCTGATCGCGCTCGGCGTCAAACCGCGCGAGCGTATCGCCTATCTCGGCAAGAACAGCGACATTTATTTTGAGCTGCTGCTGGGCGCGATGAAAGCCAATGTGGTGATGGCGCCGGTGAACTGGCGACTGGCGGGACCGGAGGTCGCCTTCATCGTTGACGATTGCAAGGCGCCGGTGCTGTTCGTCGGGCCGGAATTCGTCACCCAAATCCGCAACATCCGATCACAACTACCCAACGTCCGTGCGGTCATCACCACGGAAGGCGGTGCGCCGGAATGGCTGGATTTTACGGCGTGGCGCGATGCCCAAGGCAGCGACGAACCGCAGGTCGAGATCAGCCCGCGCGACATCGCGATCCAGCTTTACACGTCCGGCACCACGGGCAAGCCGAAAGGCGCGATGCTGTCGCACGCCAATTTCCTCAACCTTGTGGAGAGCGGCCAGGGCGAAAAGCCGGACTGGAACAAATGGACCGAGGACGACGTCTCGCTGGTGGCGATGCCGATCTTCCACATCGGCGGTTCGGGCTGGGGTGTGCTCGGGCTCTATCACGGCGCCAGGGGCGTGATCGCCCGGGAATTCGATCCGACCAAGGTGCTGGATTTCTTCGAGCAGTCCGGAATCACAAAGTTGTTCATGGTGCCGGCCGCGATGCAGTTCGTGGTGCGGCAGCCGCGTGCGCGAAGCGTGGATTTCTCGCGGCTGAAATACATGCTCTATGGCGCTTCGCCGATTCCCGGGGCGCTGTTGAAGGAATGCATCGAGGTGTTCGGCTGCGGCTTCGTGCAGCTCTAC
>DATNMT010000084.1:0-5965 GCA_035602495.1 Bradyrhizobium sp. | reverse complement strand
GCCGGCTGCTGACCAAATCGCCGGCGCCGGAGACCGCCTCGAAACCCGCGCCGCAGGTCTCTGCTCCGGCCCAGATCATGTCGGGCGCGGATGTGGCCCCGGCCGCACCCTACGCGTGAACGCGCCCGCGGCCAGGCGAGCGCCTCCGCTCGACGAATTGATCGCGCGCCTGTCGGCCCTGCATCCGAAGCCCATCGATCTCGATCTGGCGCGGATGCATCGGTTGCTGGAGCGGCTCGATCATCCCGAGCGCAAATTGCCGCCGGTGATCCATGTCGCCGGCACCAACGGCAAGGGCTCGACGATCGCCTACCTGCGCGCAATTCTCGAAGCGGCCCGGCTGCGCGTCCACGTCTATACCACGCCCTATCTGGTGCGGATCAACGAATGCTTCCGGCTCGGCAGGACGGGCGGTGGCGTCCTCGTCGGCGACGACGAGCTCCGCGCGGCGCTCGAGCATTGCGAGCGCGCCAATGCGGGCGCGCCGATCACCATCTTTGAAATCCAGACTGCGGCGGCGTTTTGGCTGTTCGCGCAGCATCCGGCCGACGTGGTGCTGCTGGAGGTCGGTCTCGGCGGCAGGTTGGACGGGACCAACGTGATCGAGACGCCACTCGTGACCGTGATCGCGCCGGTCAGCATGGATCACACCGAATTTCTCGGCAATACGCTGGCGGCGATCGCCCGGGAAAAGGCCGGTATCCTCAAGCGCGGCGTGCCTCTGATCTGCGCCGAGCAGCTACCCGAGGTGATGGCGGTGATCGAGCAGCAGGCAAAACGCCTGCGCGCGCCGCTGCACGCGGCCGGCGAGGGATGGCATGTCAATGTCGAACGCGGACGGCTGGTCTACCAGGACGAACGCGGCTTGATGGATCTGGCAGCGCCAAAACTGTTCGGCCGGCATCAGTTCGACAATGCCGGCCTTGCGATCGCGACGCTGCGCGCGCAAAGCCTGTTCAGGATCGAGCCGACCGCGTTCGAGGCCGGCATCGTCAACGCCGAATGGCCGGCGCGGATGCAGCGGCTGGCGTCGGGGGCGCTGGTGGAGCAGGCGCCGCGGGGCAGCGAGATCTGGCTCGACGGCGGCCACAATGCCGACGGCGGGCGCGTCGCGGCGGCGGCGCTCGGCGATCTCGAGGAACGGGTGTCGCGGCCGCTGGTGGTGATCGCCGGCATGATGGGCAACAAGGACGCCGGCGCGTTTCTCGCCAATTTTGCCGGGCTGACCCGCCACATCATCGCGGTGCAGATTCCCGATCGCGAAGCCGCGATGCCGCCGGACCGGCTGGCGGACGCCGCGCGCGCGCTTGGCATGCGCGTGGAAACCGCCGGTACCGTGGAGGCCGCACTGCGTTCCCTGGCGCGGCTCACCTACGAAGTGCCGCCGCGCATCCTGATCACGGGCTCGCTCTACCTCGCCGGCCACGTGCTCAGCCTGAACGGCACGCCGCCGGGCTAGGGCCGAAGATGCGCTTTGCCGCGATCGCCGACGTGCACGGAAACTATCTCGCGCTGGAAGCGGTCATCGCCGATATCCGCGCGCAAGACATCGAAGACATCGTCAACCTCGGCGACATGGCGAGCGGGCCGCTCGACGCGCGGCGGACCATGGACGCGTTGATGGCGCTCGACGCCGTGCACGTGCTCGGCAATCACGACCGCTATCTGATCGACCGGGCGCCCGAGAAGATGGGGTCGTGGGACCGGCCCGCTCATGCGCAACTCGATGCCGGCCATCTCGACTGGCTGCGCACGGTGCCGCCGACGCGTGTGTATCGCGACCGGGTGTTTCTCTGCCACGCGACGCCCGCGACCGACGAGGTCTATTGGCTGGAGACTGTTTTGCCTGGTGGCACGGTGCGGATGGCGTCGCTGCAGGCGATCGAGGAGGCCGCGAAGGGGATCGCGCAATCGCTCATGCTCTGCGGCCACTCCCATATCGCGCGCGCAGTGCGGCTTGCCGACGGCCGCCTGGTGATAAATCCCGGCAGCGTCGGCTCGCCCGGCTATCGCGATGTCCATCCGTTCCCGCATGTCGTGGAGGCCGGCACGCCGGACGCCCGCTACGCGATCCTGGAACTCGAAGATGGCAGATGGCGCGTGACCTTCCGGCATGTGCCCTATGACCACGAGGCGATGGCGGCCCTGGCGCGCCGCAACGGCCAGCCCGAACTGGCGGCAGCGCTGGCGACGGGCTGGATCAGGTAGCGCACGGCCGCCGCATTATGATTCGTCATACGCGGGCTTCCGCCTTCGCCAAGGCTCCGGCGGACCTATACCGAAGACCCGGCGAAGCCTTGGCGTAGACGGGTGACCCGCGTATCCATCGATCTTCGCAACAAGCCTTTTTCGAAGGAGATGGATGGCCGGGTCAAGCCCGGCCATGACGCGCGAAAGCCAGGTCGCCCGCATGAATCCGATCGACGAAAATAAAACGGCCGGCTGTTCGCCGGCCGTCAGAACAAATCAATGCCCGAAGCGATCAGCAGGCAGCCGTAATCCACTGCTGCAGCTTTGCCTTCGGCGCGGCGCCAACCTGGCGCGAGGCCATTTCGCCGCCTTTGAAGATCATCAAAGTCGGGATCGACATCACGCCGTATTTGGAAGCCGTCTTCGGGCTTTCATCGACGTTCAGCTTCACGATCTTGACCTTGTCGCCCATGGTGCCGGAAATCTCGTCGAGCGCGGGCGCGATCATGCGGCAGGGGCCGCACCATTCGGCCCAGAAATCGACCACCACCGGGCCGGTCGCCTTGAGCACCTCGGCTTCGAAATCGGTGTCAGAAACCTTGCCAACGGCCATCGGAGTACCTCGTTCGGTTTGGGAAGATGCGGCAAAAGGAATCGCCGCCTGGATCATGCAAGCAACCTATGAACGAGGCGTTGCCGGGTCAAGCTTGGACATCTCCCCGGATAATGGATGCCAGTTCGGCGTCCAGCGCGGGAGCAGAAATCTCCATTAATTCAGGTATTTCGGTCCAAAGTAACGCGGCGCGGACCGGTAACTGGGGATAAAGCTTCCCCAGCACCGCGCGGTAGAGCGCAAGCTGGCGGACGTAACCTCTGGGCGCCTCGGCCGGGCAGCCCGGCGGGGCATGGTTGGTCTTGAAATCGACGATCAGGACCTCGCTTGCGCTCACCACCAGCCGGTCGATTTGTCCCGAAACCAGCGCCGCCGGCCGTTCCGGCCGCTCCAGCCGGCCGACGATGGCGACCTCGGCGCGGCTGTCGGCGCCAAAAACCGCCGCGAATCGGACATCCCCGATCAGGGCCAGCACGCCCTCCGCCAGCGCCTCGCGGTCACTGTTGGTCCAGCCGTCGGCGTTGCGGGCGAGATAGTTGAGCGCCGCGTCGCGACGTCGCCCGGCGGCGACATCGGGCAGCGATTGCAGCAGCCGGTGCACCAGCGTGCCGCGCTGCATGGCGCGGGCTCGCAGTGCGAGCGATTCGCCGCTGCGGAAGGTTTTACCCTCATCCGTGCCGGGATCGGATGGGCGCAGCCGGCGGTCGATGATTTGCTCCGGCGCAGCCGAGGTGTGCAGCCATTCCGGCAGCGATGGATGCGGGCTTGCCGCAGCGTCGAGGGCGATGTCGGTCTCGGGCGTTGCGTCTTCCGCTCGCCTGTAGCTTTTCACCAGACCGTCGCCAGTCGGGATTTCCTGGAAAGCCAGGTCTGAATTCGCAAGGCCTCGCTTGATCAAATCGTACCAGGAATTCTCGCGGACGCTGTTCCTGTTGCCCGGCATGCAGCCGGCGACGATCAGCCGATCAGCCGCGCGCGTCATCGCAACATAGAGCAGGCGGCGATATTCGTGCTCGGTTTCCTCCAGCATGGCGTTGCGCGCGTCGGCCACGCAAGGCGGATCGTCGGCCTTGCGTCCGGCCCAGACCACGACCTTGCCGCCGTTTCCCTGCGGCAAATGGATGAGGCGGAGGCGCTGGGTGTCCGATGGCGACGTCGTGGTGTCGGCCATGATAACTACGGGGGCTTCCAGCCCTTTCGCGCCATGCACGGTCATCACGCGGACCTCGTTGCGCGAGATCTCCATGTCGCGTTTCACCTCGGTGTCGGCGGCGCGCAGCCAGGCCACGAAACCCTGCAGCGAGGCCGGTGCCTTCTTCTCGTAGGACATTGCCAGTTCGAGGAATTCGTCGAGCGCATCGTTTGCTTCGTGCCCAAGTCGGCGCAGGATGCGCGCGCGGCCGTTGTCCCCGCCGAGCAGCCAGGCATAGAAGGCAAACGGTGTCTCGGTGCGAAAGCGCCGTTCGCACTCGGCGAGCCGGTCGAGCGCACCCCTGAACTTGCCGCTCTCGGCGGCATGAGCGGTCAGCGCATCGCGCAGCGATCCCTTGCGGTCCCAGGCGAGCCGGAACAGCTCGTCCTCGGTGAGGTTGAACAACGGGCTCTTCAACGAGACGGCGAGCGCAAGATCGTCCTGCGGCAGCAACAGGGCGTCGGCGAGATTCATCAGATCGATGATCGCGATATGCTCGGTCAGCTTCAGCCGGTCGGCGCCGGCCACGGGAACGCCGGCGTGCTTCAGCGCCTGGATGACGGCGTCGAAAAGGTTGCCGCGGCGGCGCACCAGCACCAGCACGTCGCCATAGGTAAGGCGGCGACGATTGCCGAGGCGTCCGGTCATGGTGCCGCCGGCGACGAGCCGCCTGATCTCGCTCTGGATACGTTTCGACAGTTTGACCTCGGCGCTCGTCACGGGCACGCCATCGAACGGCGCGCGCCAGCCCTCGATGTCTTGCTTCTCATCGGCGACCGAAAGCTCCCAGAGGTCGATCTGGCTTGGACCTGCATCGGGCAGCGCTTCGTGCAGCGGATAGGCCTTTTCAGCGTGGATGCTGCGATAGATCGCCTCGTCGCGAAATACGTGATCGACGGATTTCAGGATCGCCTGCCCCGACCGGAAGGAATAGGTGAACGGGATGGACTCGAATCTAAGCTCGGCGTCCTCGAACTTCTTCTTCAACTCCCACCGGCGTGCATCGAACTCCCGCGGCGCAGCTCCCTGAAAGGAGAAGATCGACTGCTTCTCGTCGCCGACGGCGAACACGGTGCGCATCACGCCGTCACGCGCCCCCGCGCCGGCGGTGAATTCCGAGATGATATGCGCGATGATGTCCCATTGCCGGGGGCTGGTGTCCTGCGCCTCGTCGATCAGCACGTGATCGACGCCGCGGTCGAGCTTGTAGTGCACCCAGCCGGACGCTCCGCTTGCAAGCAGGGCCAGCGTCTTGTCGATCAGATCGTCATAGTCGAGCAGGCCGCGCTCGGCCTTTTCGCGCCGGTAGTTGGCGGCGACCCCGATCGCGATATGCAGCAATGCCTCAGTCCGGTCGCGCGTCGTGACGGCGCGGCGCTTTTCGATCAGTGGACCCAGCCGGCTCGCCTCAGCGTCGAAGCGGCTTCCGATCGCCGGATTGTCCCGAACGAAATTCTTCGTCAACACTGATTTGCGGGGAGTGCGATCGGCGTCGGTCAGGAATAGGCCGAGATATTCATCGACCTGGGCCGCGCCGGCCGCTGGCAGCGCCACACGCAACCGATCTGCGTTGTCGCGCTCGGTCTTGGCTCCGGTCTCGAGCGCACGCGCGATCTCCTCCCAGCGCGATCGCGGCAGGTTGGGGCCGTCGACGATCTTGCGTTCGACGTCTTCGATGCTGTCATTGGCGGTGACCCCAAGTAAAGCCGAAACCTGCGCGACGGCAGCGTCAGCGCTGCCGGCCGCGTCGGCCCAGGCCATGAAATGATCGCGGCTGAGGCATGCCTCGCGCACGACGTCTTTGAAAGTCACGTCGGCTGCGTTCGCCATCGCAGCCAGCAGCGCACGCCCGATTGCGCTGTCGGGCGCGCGCGCGGCATCCAGCATCACCGCGAGGCTGGCGCGCTCCATCATCTCGGTCTGGTCGCGGTCGTCGAGCACGGTGAAGCGGGCCGGTACGTTGGCTTCGA
>DATNMT010000165.1:0-4389 GCA_035602495.1 Bradyrhizobium sp. | reverse complement strand
GCCGACTTCGAGATCGGGATAGAGCTGGCCGCTCTCGAACACCTCGGTCTTGATCTTGCCGTTCGAGGCGGCCTCGACCTTGCCGAGATAATCCTTCAGCGAGACATTGCGCAGATGCGACGGCGCGGTGTCGAGCGACAGCCGCAGGCGCAGCGGCTCGTCGGCGCGTGCGGAGCGGATCAGCGCAGGCGCCGCGATGGCGGCAGCCGAGGCGGCGACAAAACGGCGGCGTGACAGGCGCTGTGTCATCTCAATTCCTCCCAGTGCGTCAATTGAGACGGCCGCCAGCCTCGAAGGCTGGCGGCCGCAAGGTTTCAGCCCTTCGGGCGCGTGCGGATCATGAAGGTCTCGTAGGAATATTCCGCGACCTGCCACCACAGATTCGCGTCGTCGCGGAACGCCATCTGCGAATCGTAGATCTTCTTGAAGTCAGGATTGGTGGCCGAAGTCTCCGCATTGACCTCGTTCGACGCCTTCAAACACGCTTCCATGATCGCCTGGCTGAACGGGCGCAGTTGGGTCCCGGCCGCCACCAGTCGCTTGATGGCCTGCGGATTGCGCGCGTCATAGCGGGCCTGAACGTCCAGGTTGGCGTAGCCGGCGGCGATCGTGAGCAGGGACTTGTACGCCTTCGGCAGCGCCTCCCACTTGTCCGTATTGATGAAGAAGTGCAGCGCCGTGCCGCCCTCCCACCAGCCGGGATAGTAATAGTACTTGGCGATCTTGTAGAAGCCGAGTTTCTCGTCGTCGTAAGGGCCAACCCATTCGGTGGCATCGATCACGCCCTTTTCCAGCGCCGGGTAGATGTCTCCGCCCGCGAGTTGTTGCGGAATGGTGCCGAGCTTGGCCAGCGTCTTGCCGGCCCAGCCGCCGATCCGCATTTTCAGGCCATTGAGATCGTCGACGGTGTTGATCTCCTTGCGGAACCAGCCGCCCATCTGGGTGCCGGTGTTGCCGCCGGCGATGCCGTACAATTTGAACTTCTTGCCGTACTCATTGAGCATGTCCTGGCCGCCGTGATCCTGGAACCAGGAGTTCTGCTGCCGCGAATTCAGCCCGAACGGGACCGAGCAATAAAGTGCGAAAGTCGGGTCCTTGCCGATGAAATAATAAGCGGCGGTGTGACACATCTCGACCGTATTGTTGCCGACCGCATCGACCACCTGCAGCGCGGGAACGATCTCACCGGCGGCGAAAGTCTGGATCTGGAATTTATTGTCGGTGGCTTCCGCGACATATTTCGAAAGCGTCTCGCAGGCGCTGTGGGGAACGTCGAGCGATTTCGGCCAGCTCGTGGTGCAGCGCCATTTCAGTTCGGGCATCGACTGCGCGATGGCGGGTGCTGCGATCGTGGCCGAGGCGGCGAGTCCCACGCCTGCCGTCTTCAGGAATTGGCGACGTTTCATGATTTCTCCCCCTTGGTATTATGTTTTGAAGTCGCCGATGCCGCGGCGATTTCGCGCCGTCGCCCATAGCGATCAGATTGTTGGTTTTGGCCGATATTTCCCGGGTAAACCGGGGACGCGGCTAACGGTAACAGACGTTCGGGCCCGCCGGTAGCCGTTGCCGGGGTCGCACATCGTATAAGCCGCCAAAACGAGCAGGGTCATTGCTGCGCTGCAACGCAATGCGACGGATGCGGTGAGGGCGCAGGGTCGATCGCAAAGTTGATCGCGCCAGTGGCGCGCGCTGTGTATGGTCCCGGTCTCCACAGCGGGAGTGTTTGATGCGAACTCTTGGTTTGCCAGTGACGGTCCTGGCGGTGTGCGCGTTTGTGTTTGGCGTCCCGGTTTCCGCCCAAGCGAAGCTGACCCGGCTGGAGATCGCCTCCAGGCAGAGCTATGGCAACTTTGCACCGGGCGAGTTCGTGTTCTGGGAAGGTCGCATTTTCGGTGAGCTGTCGCCCGCGGAGAAAATCCCCGACATCGACAAGGCGCCCAGGAACGCTCACGGATTGGTCGAATACTCGGCCAAGATCGTATTGAATTTCCCGAAAAATCCCGAGAGCGGCAATGGCGCGCTGCTGGTCGATATTCCGAACCGTGGCAGGCCCTATGCCCAGGCGCTTTACAACAGTCCACGCGATGAGCCGTTCGAATCCGGTACGACCGAAGCGGGCACCGGCTTCCTGCAGGATCGCGGTTTCGCCGTCGCCGAGGTGAACTGGGAGCTCGGACAGGGCGCAGACCTGCCCTCTTTCACCGACAGCGCCGGACAGAAGCGCTTTGTCGAAGGCATTGGCTTTGCCATCGTCCGGGATGCGGCCGATTTCCTCGCCCATGCGACCGCTGATACCGCGGGCACGCCCAATCCCCTTCAAGGCGCGATCAAGCGGACGCTGGCGTCCGGCAAGTCGCAATCGGGACGCTATCTCAAGACGTTTCTGCTCGAGGGGTTCAACATGTCGGAGGGCCGGCGGGTTTTCGACGGCATGCATGTTTTTGTCTCCGGCGCGGGCATGTTGCCCATCATGCAGTCAGCTACCGGCCCGCAGTCGAGCGCCACCGGCGCGCCGAGCTTTGAAAATCCCGAATTCCGCGGCGTCCACGAGGACGTGCTGACCATCGGCGAAGTCATCAAACGGGTCGAAACCCGCGGCGAGACGCCGCCCCGCATGGTCATGATCAACTCGACCACCGATTACTTCTCACTGCGCGCCTCGCTGTCGCGAACCGGCGCCGAAGGCACGACCGAGCTGCCGTTTCCGGACAATGTCCGGGTCTACGACATTGCCGGCGCTTCCCACGTCGTTCTGCGCAAGGCCAATTGCGAGCTGCCGCCCGCGAGACTCGACTGGAGTCCGGTTTCGCGCGCCACCTTGCTGGATCTGGACGACTGGGTGGCGAAGGGGACCGAGCCGCCGAAAAGCCGGCTGATGCCGCTCGAGGAAGCCAAGGCCGATCCATCCGTGCTGCGCGCGCCGTCTCACTTGCCCAAGGCGGTGATCGAGATCCCGAAACGCGACCAGGACGGCAATGTCGTCGGCGGCGTGCGGCTACCCGACATGGAGGCGCCGCTCGGCGTCAACGCGCGGCAAAATCCGCCGCTGTCGTTTCAGTGCATGCTGGCCGGCGCGTACGTCGCGTTTCCCCTGACACAGGCGGATGCCGACGCCGCTCACGACACCCATCGTCCGGTGCTGGAGCGATACAAGACGCGCAACGACTATGTGAATCGCATTCGCACCGCCGCCCGCGAACTGGAGCGGGATGGCTTTCTGTTGCCCGATGATGCCGCCATCATCATCCAGTCGGCAGCGGCGAGCCCGCTGTGGCGCGCGCCGGCGCCGTGAGAAGCGCTTAAACTGGTCGGTCTCCCGCAGAATGCTGCTTTCTTCAATCGATCATGAACCGCCACCTGCGATCGCTGAACCTTCAGCGAACCGCTCCAGCGCCTGGCGCTCGTCTGTCAGGCCGCACCGATCAGAAGCACGGGTGTTTGCGGTGGTCCTGGCCGAGATAGTTCGCCGAGCCCTGGTTGCAGAGGTTGGTGGAGGGACCATCATAATAGGCAAAGGTGCCGGGCAGGGGTCCCGGCCCGTAATTGTGCAGGTAGCTGATCTCGTAGGGCAGCCAATAAGGGTAGGCCGAGTAGGCGTGATGATGGTGCCGCGCCTGCGCCGGGCCCAAAGCCAGCGCGAGGACGGCCAGGATAGCGGCGGTGGCGAGCTTCAGGTAGGTCATCTGGTTTCTCCGGCAGGGTCCTGAAAACAAGACATTTTAGGCGATCTGGGGTTCCCATCCAGAGCCGAATGCCTGAATAAAATGCCGAAAAATTGTCACACTGCCGAGATTTTTCGTTTCCCCGGGATGCTTAACGAATTTCAAACACAGTCCGGCCAGAGTTGTGCCGTCTGGTGCACTTAAGGACCGGCTTTCCCGTGTTTCCATGTGCCTACCCGGTTCCCGGCCGATCCATGCGCATCACGCCTCTCGCCCTGTTGTTGCTCCCGGTTCTCGCCGCATCGCCGGCCCGCGCCGATCTGCATATTACCCGCGATCACGGCGGCTATGTCGAGGAATACAAGGCGAAATATACGCGCATCAGGGATCGCCACGAGCGCGTCATCATTGACGGCATCTGCAATTCGGCCTGCACGCTGGTGTTCGGCATCGTGCCGATGAACAAGATATGCGTCACGCCGCGCGCCAGCATCGGCTTCCACCAGGCCTATTACGACAAGGCGTTCACTTTCGGCGTCAAGGTCACCAGCTCGGAGGGGACTTCAGACCTGATGTCCTATTATCCGGATACGGTGAAGGACTGGATCCGCCGCAACGGCGGACTGACTACCGAAATGAAGAAGATCAAGAACGGCGAGGAGCTCTGGAAGATCGTCGATCCCTGTCCGGAAGAGTGGTGATCCACTCCCCAGGGACGCGAATGCTA
>DATNMT010000163.1:0-2134 GCA_035602495.1 Bradyrhizobium sp. | reverse complement strand
GAAGATCGGCGGGCACAATCGTTAAGCCGCGCTCGCCGTTCGATATCGGCGCCTGGAAAGCGCCCACCGGCTAGTGCACGGGTTCCAGCGACGAAGTGTCGGATTTCGGCGCGTCTTCCTTCTGCACCTTTGGCTCGAGGCGTTGCCTTTCCCGCTCCCTCATGAACTCTTCATACTTCGCCGTGCCGGGCCGCGGCGGGGCATCCGCGGGCAAGCCGCCCAGCCAATGCGGGAGATAATCGCCCACGCCGTCGGCGAGTTTCTCGTTGATAGTCCCGCAACCGCTCAGGCCGCACGCCAGCAATGCGATGGCAAGAACGACGGCAAAATGGCGGGAGCTGTTTGGCATCTGCAGGAAGTCGCAACCTGATGCGGTGAAGTTTGGGCAGCCGGAGCTGCACCAGACTATCCTCAAAATGGGTAAGGTTTAGCTTATCAGAGAAATTGTGGTGCTATTTTACCTGTCAGATTATCCGCTGATTTCGCCTGCCGACCCGTCGGGCAGGCCAAACCGCGCCCATCGTCGAGATTGACATCGCCGCGCGCTTGAGACGCCATGCCGCGCCGCTACACGGCGGAAAAAACTGGGTTATGGTGCGGCAAGGGCCGGGGACTCGGTTCGAGGCACGAGACCGATCAGGGGAGAGCGTTCATGTTCATTCGCACGAAGATGTTGTCGCTGGCAGCGGCCGCTACGGTGCTCGCAGGCGCGGTCGCGTCGGCGCCCGCGCAGGCGCAGGAGACGGTCAAGATCGGCCTGATCCTGCCGATGACCGGCGGACAGGCGTCGACCGGCAAGCAGATCGACAACGCCGTAAAACTGTTCATGCAGCAGAACGGCGACACCGTCGCCGGCAGGAAGATCGAGATCATCCTCAAGGACGACGCGGCCGTGCCCGACAATACCAAGCGGCTGGCCCAGGAACTGATCGTCAACGACAAGGTCAATTTCATCGCCGGCTTCGGCGTCACGCCCGCGGCGCTCGCAGCCGCGCCGCTGGCGACGCAGGCCAAGATCCCGGAAATCGTGATGGCGGCGGGCACCTCGATCATCACCGAGCGCTCGCCCTACATCGTGCGCACCAGTTTTACGCTGGCGCAGTCCTCCACCATCATCGGCGACTGGGCCATCAAGAACGGCATCAAGAAGGTTGCGACCCTGACATCGGACTACGCGCCCGGCAACGACGCGCTGAATTTCTTCAAGCAGAATTTCACCGCCGGTGGCGGTGAGATCGTCGAGGAGGTCAAGGTGCCCCTGGCCAATCCCGACTTTGCGCCGTTCCTGCAGCGCATGAAGGACGCCAAGCCCGACGCCATGTTCGTGTTCGTGCCGGCGGGGCAGGGCGGCAACTTCATGAAACAATATGCCGAGCGCGGGCTCGACAAATCGGGCATCAGGGTGATCGGGCCCGGCGACGTGATGGACGACGATCTCCTCAACGGCATGGGCGATGCCGCGCTCGGCACCGTCACCGCGCATCTTTACTCCGCAGCCCATCCCTCGGCGATGAACAAGGAATTCGTCGCCGCCTACAAGAAGGCGTTCAACGCACGGCCGGGCTTCATGGCGGTGAGCGGCTATGACGGCATTCATCTGATCTACGAGGCCCTGAAAAAGACCGCCGGCAAGACCGACGGCGACGCGCTGGTCGAAGCCATGAAAGGGGCGAAGTGGGAAAGCCCGCGCGGCCCGATCTCGATCGATCCGGAAACCCGCGACATCGTGCAGAACATCTACATCCGCAAGGTCGAGAAGGTCGACGGCGAACTCTACAACGTCGAATTCCAGACCTTTGAGGCCGTGAAAGACTCCGGCAAGACCAAGAAGTGACGCCGTCTTCGGCGTCGTTCCGGGGGGCCGGCGAACCCGGAATCTCGACATTGTTGCGAAAGATTCCGGGTTCAGCGCTACGCGCTGCCCCGGAATGACGAATGCGTTTCAAAGGTTAGCCCCTTCCGATGACCTCGCTATTCACCAACCTGTTCGACGGCGTCGCGTACGGCATGCTGCTGTTCGTTCTCGCGGCCGGCCTTGCGGTGACGCTGGGATTGATGAACTTCGCCAATCTCGCGCACGGCGCGTTCGCGATGGCGGGAGGCTACCTGACGGTGGTGCTCAGCAACCGCTACG
>DATNMT010000081.1:0-9265 GCA_035602495.1 Bradyrhizobium sp. | reverse complement strand
CGGAACCATACCGGGAAAAAACACGCCCTTTACGCCCTCGTCGATCCTGTTTCGCCCCCGCCGAAACCCGCCAGCTTTGGCTGATTTCGGGTTTTGGTGGAGGCGCCGGGTGCTGCCCCCGGGTCCGAATGGTTTATTGCGACGGCAATTTATTTCCATAGCCGGCGAACCGGCACCCTCAATATAGGGTGCAAAAGTTTAGAAAAACAGAGGTTTTTGCCGCGCGGATTCGACCCGCGGAACGGGCTCTCGGGCGGAAACAGGCCGATACCGGGGGTGGAACACGCGGAATTGGATTGGCCTTGCCGCGCCGGCCGTTCTAAATCGTGGGCCATGCCTCCGGATTCGCCGCCGGCCGCCGTCGCGGCGCCGCACCCCCCGATATCGCCCCCGCCCAGCCTGATCGCGCTATTTGCCGCCTTCGCCACAATGTCGCTGGCTGGATTTGGCGGCGTGCTGGCCTTTGCCCGCCGCGGCATCGTCGAAAAGTACAAATGGATGACGGCGGAAGAGTTCAACGAAACCTACGCGCTGTGCCATTTCCTGCCGGGCCCCAACATCGTCAATCTGTCGATGGTGTTCGGGTCGCGCTTCCGCGGAATTCCCGGCGGCATCGCGGCCTTTGCCGGGCTGCTCGGCCCTCCCGTCGCAGTCGTGACGATTCTAGGCGCGCTCTATGCCCATTTCGGCGAAATCGAGGCGCTGCGGCGCATCCTCGCGGGCGTGTCCAGCGCGGCGGTCGGCCTGCTGATAGCGACAGCCTTCAGGATGATGATGCCGCTGGTCAAAAGGCGAGATCTTGTCGGGCTTGTGCTGCTGGCCGCGGTGTTCGTCGCGATCGGGCTGTTCCGGTTGCCGCTGCAGATCGTGCTGCTGGTGGCGATCCCGATCAGCATCGCAATCTCTATCGCCTTGCGCCGAAAGCCTGCCGCATGAACGAGGGCGGCAACCCGATCTGGACGCTGGCCTGGACCTTCGGGCTGATGTCGCTGTTTGCGGTGGGCGGCGCCAATGCGGCGATCCCGGAGGTGCACCGGGTGGCGGTCGAGGTCCACCACTGGCTGACCGACAAGCAGTTCGCCGACGTCTACGCGATCTCGCAACTCTCGCCGGGGCCGAATGTGCTGATCGTGACCCTGATCGGCTATTCCGTGGCCGGCGTCGCGGGCGGGCTGGTCGCAACCCTTGCGATGTGCGTTCCGACCGCCGTGCTGGCTTATTACGTCAGCCGGCTGTTGGCCCGGTCGAGCCAATCGCGCTGGCCGGCCATCCTTCAGGCGGCGCTGGTGCCGCTTTCGATCGGATTGATGGCTGCCAGCGGCCTGGTCGTGGCGCTGGCCGCCGACCGGACCTGGGTGGCCGCTTTGGTGACCGTGGCTGCGGCAGGGCTTGCCTTTGCGACGCGGGTCAATCCGCTCTGGCTGCTGTTGGCCGGCGGGGTGCTGGGTTTTGCCGGCGTCATTGGATGACAGCCAAAATTCCGGGACCAAAAGCCGCGGGTTTCGCCCTTGCCGCGGGTGCGCCGGATATTCATTTTTCCGGGTATAATGCCGGTCGCCGGCCGAATCGGCTGTCGATAGCCCGGTCCGGCCGCTAGAATCCGCCGCTCACAAGGGCCCATAACGTAACGCCATGAATCAGTATCACGACCTGCTCGAACGGATTCTCGCCGACGGCGCGGAGAAACATGACCGCACCGGCACCGGCACCCTGTCGATCTTCGGCCATCAGATGCGCTTCAATCTGGCCGCCGGGTTCCCGATGCTGACCACCAAGAAGCTGCCGCTGAAGGCAATCGTCCACGAGCTGCTGTGGTTCCTCAAAGGCGATACCAACATCAAATACCTCAGGGACAACGGCGTATCGATCTGGGACGAATGGGCCGACGCCAATGGCGATCTCGGCCCGGTCTACGGTTCGCAGTGGCGATCCTGGCCGGCGCCGGATGGTCGCCACATCGACCAGATATCGAACGTCATCGACATGATCCGGCGCAACCCGGATTCGCGGCGGCTGATCGTGTCGGCATGGAATCCGGCCGACGTCGACAAGATGGCGCTGCCGCCGTGTCATTGCCTGTTCCAGTTCTATGTCGCGGGCGGCAAACTGTCCTGCCAGCTCTATCAGCGTTCCGCCGACGTCTTCCTCGGCGTGCCCTTCAACATCGCCTCCTATGCGCTGTTGACGATGATGGTGGCGCAGGTGACCAACCTGAGGCTCGGGGATTTCGTCCACTCCTTCGGCGACGTGCATCTCTATTCGAACCATCTTGAACAGGCGAGGCTGCAACTGACGCGGCCGACGCGGCCGCTGCCGACCATGAAGCTCAATCCCGACGTCAAGGATATCTTCGCCTTCCGCTATGAGGACTTCGTGCTCGAAGGCTACGATCCGCATCCGCACATCAAGGCCCAGGTGGCTGTATGAGTCGCGGTGTGAGCGATTGAATGGCCCTCACGATCCGCCGCGCCCGTCCCGATGAGGCGGGACTTGTCCTGTCGCTGGTTCGCGAACTCGCCGAATACGAGAAACTTCTCCACGAAGTCGAAGCCACCGAGGCGATGCTGGCCGCGGCGCTGTTCGGCGATAACCCGCGGCTGTTCTGCGAGATCGCGGAGTGGGACGGCGAGCCTGCCGGCTTCGCGGTCTGGTTCGTCAATTTTTCGACCTTCTCCGGCCGCTCCGGGATCTATCTGGAAGACCTGTTCGTTCGCCCCGCGCAGCGCGGCAACGGCATCGGCAAGGCGCTGCTTTCGCATCTGGCGAAGGAATGCGTCGCAAACGGCTGGTCGCGATTGCAATGGTCGGTGCTGGACTGGAACACGCCGTCGATCGAATTCTACAAGTCGCTCGGCGCGGAGCTGATGGAGGAGTGGACGGTGTGCCGGGTCGGCGGTGCGGCGCTGACGGCGCTCGCGGAAGGAGCGCGCTGATGGAGACTGTCCTCATCATCGCGGTTGCCGACAATGGCGTGATCGGCGCGCACGGCGCGATTCCATGGCGGCTGAAGACCGATCAGCAGCGCTTGAAGGCGATGACGATCGGCAAGCCCGTCGTGATGGGACGCAAGACCTTCATCTCCTTGCGCCGGCCGCTTCCCGGACGCACCAATATCGTCGTCACGCGCGATCCCGATTTTCGCAAGCCCGGCGCGGTGGTGACGACCTCGCTCACCGAGGCCCGTGCGATCGCGCGGGGCGACGCGCTGCGGCGCGCGGTGAATGAAATTGCCGTGATCGGCGGCGCGGAAATCTACGCGCATTGGATGGAGCATGCCGATCGTCTGGAAGTCACCGAGGTGCACGCCCGGCCCGAAGGCGATACCCGGTTTGCCGCAATCGATGGGGATGTCTGGCAGGAGGTTTCGCGCCTGCGGAATCCGGCCGGTCCGGACGATAGCGCCGACTTCACCTATGTGACATACCGCCGACGAAAGTCGCATTAACTCCATTCCGCGGTGTTTACATTGACAATTAGCCGCTCAGGCATAGCTGCTCCGGGCCGGAAGCTTGCGTTGTAAGCGCCGGGGCGGTCCCCTATAAGGCCTGCAGATATGGCGAGGGCCGCCCTCTTTAGCCCCTTGGCCTCCCGAAGGAGACAATCGATGCCGTGGAAGAATCAAGGCGGAGGCCCATGGGGCTCGGGTCCGAAAGGGCCGTGGGGCTCCGGCCCGCAGCCGGTGGGGCCGAGGCCGCCCGACCTGGAGGATCTTCTGCGCCGCGCCCAGGACCGGCTGCAACAGCTGCTGCCGGGCGGCTATTTCTCGGGCGTCGGCGTCGCGCTGGTGCTCGCGGTCGCGCTGGCGATCTGGGGCATGTCCGGTTTCTTTCGCGTCCAATCCGAAGAACTCGGCGTCGTGCTGCGTTTCGGCCAGTATATTCGCGACGCCCAGCCCGGGTTGAACTACCATCTGCCTTATCCGATCGAAACCGTGCTGCTGCCGAAGGCGCTGCGCGTTTCCACCATCTCGATCGGCATGACGCTGATCGACGATCCGGCGCGTCGCGGCCGCACCATGCGCGACGTGCCTGAGGAAAGCCTGATGCTGACCGGCGACGAGAATATCGTCGACGTCGACTTCACCGTGCTGTGGCGGATCAAGCCGAAGGGCGCCGCCGACTATTTGTTCAACATCCAGAACCCCGAAGGCACCGTGAAGGCGGTGGCCGAAAGCGCGATGCGCGAAGTGATCGGCCGCTCCGAAATTCAACCGATCCTGACCGGCGCGCGCACCACGACCGAGGCCAACGTACAGGAATTGATGCAGAAGACGCTCGACAGCTACGGCTCCGGCATCCTGGTGCAGCAGGTGCAGATGCAGAAGGTCGATCCGCCGGCACAGGTGATCGACTCCTTCCGCGACGTGCAGGCGGCACGTGCCGATCTTGAGCGCCTGCAGAACGAGGCCCAGACCTATTCCAACCGCGTCGTTCCCGACGCCAAGGGACGTGCCGCGCAAATCCTGCAGGCCGCCGAAGGCTACAAGCAGCAGGCGGTCGCCGAGGCCAAGGGTCAGAGCGCGCGCTTCCTCAAGGTCTACGACGAATACAAAAAGGCGCCCGACGTGACGCGGCAGCGCATTTATCTCGAGACCATGGAGCGCGTGCTCGGCGGTGCCGACAAGCTGGTGTATGACGGCGGCGGCGCGTCGTCGCAGGGCGTGGTGCCGTATCTGCCGCTGAACGAGCTGACGCCGCGGCGCCAGGCGCCGAGTACGACCGGTCAGCCACAACAACCGGGCGGAGCCACACGATGAGGTCCCCTGTTGCAGGTATTGTTGTGCTGATTCTGCTGCTGGCCGTCATCATCGTCGGCTACAGCTCGGTGTTCACCGTGGATATGACCGAACAGGCGCTGGTGGTGCGGCTCGGCAAGCCGGTCGACGTCGTCACCGACCCGGGCCTGCATTTCAAGGCGCCGTTCATCGACACCGTGATCGACGTCGACAAGCGCATCCTCGATCTGGAAAATCCGTCGCAGGAAGTGATCGCCTCCGACCAGAAGCGGCTGGTGGTCGACGCCTTCGCCCGCTATCGCATCAAGGACGCGCTGCATTTCTATCAGAGCGTCGGCACCATCCAGGCCGCCAACATCCAGCTGACGACGCTGCTCAATGCCTCGCTGCGCCGCGTGCTCGGCGAGGTCACTTTCATCCAGGTGGTGCGCGACGAGCGCGAAGCCCTGATGGCGCGGATCCGCGACCAGCTCGATCATGAAGCCGGCCCCTATGGCATCCAGGTGGTCGATGTGCGGATCAGGCGGGCCGATCTGCCGGAGCAGAACAGCCAGGCGGTCTACCAACGCATGCAGACCGAGCGGCAGCGCGAGGCCGCCGAATTCCGCGCCCAGGGCGGACAGAAGGCGCAGGAAATCCGCTCCAACGCCGATCGCGAAGCCACCGTGATCATCGCCGAAGCCAATTCCACCGGCGAGCGCGTGCGCGGCGAGGGCGACGGCGAGCGCAACCGGCTGTTCGCCGAAGCCTACGGCCAGGACCCGGATTTCTTCGCCTTCTATCGCTCGATGACGGCGTATGAGAACGGCCTGAAGAGCAGCGATACCCGCTTCCTGCTGAAGCCGGATTCCGACTTCTTCAAGTTCTTCGGCAACGCCTCGGGCAAGCCGCCCGTGGCGGCGCCGGCGGCGCCGAAGCCGTAAAACAAGACCCGCGGGGGCGAGGCGCGCTTGCTTCGCCCCTTCTTCAAAGTAAAAAGAACATCAAGAACATCAAACGGGGGGTTGCCATCCGATGAGGTCCATAGCGTTCGCCGACTTCCTCATCGGCGTGGGCATTCTGTTCGTGCTGGAAGGCCTGATGTTCGCGGCGAGCCCGGCCTGGATGCGCCGGGCCATGAAGAGCGCGCTGGCGACGCCGGACAACATCCTGCGCGCCGTCGGCATCGGATCGGCGGTCGCCGGCCTGATCCTGATCTGGGTGGTGCGGCGCTGAGGGAACCGTCATTCCGGATGGTGCGTAGCACCAGACCTCGGATATGCAATTGCACGTCGGGGAATCTCGAGATTCCGGGTTCGGCGCTAACCGCGCCGCCCCGGAAAGACCAGTGCCATCAACGCCCTCGCGAGGTGCTGCGTCCCGCTTTTCGCCGCATTCGGCGGCGCTGATGTGAACGGATTGTCCGGCTCAAATGCTTGCGCCGCCACCCTGTTCGGGCGCACTGTGGACTCCAGATTCCAACCCGATTTGCGAGAAGAGAGAACTGCTATGACCGGTGCGATTCCAGCCTTGAGCCATCGTTTGCGCCCCATGCTGGCCGCGATCTGCCTTGGCGCCAGCAGCGTCCTGATCGCTGCGCCGGCGCTGGCGCGCGGCCCCGACGGCATTGCCGATGTTGCCGAGAAGGTGATCGATGCGGTGGTCAACATCTCGACCTCGCAGACCGTCGAAGCCAAGGGCGGCGGCGCCGAGGGCAGGGGCGCGATGCCGCAACTGCCGCCGGGTTCGCCGTTCGAGGAATTCTTCGACGATTTTTTCAAGAATCGCCGTGGCGGTCCGGGCGGCAAGGGCGGTGACCTGCAGCCGCGCAAGACCAACTCGCTCGGCTCCGGCTTCATCGTCGATACCTCCGGCATCGTGGTGACCAACAATCACGTCATCGCGGACGCCGACGAGATCAATGTCATCATGAACGACGGCAGCAAGTTCAAGGCCGAGCTGGTCGGCGTCGACAAGAAGACCGACCTGGCGGTGCTGAAATTCAAGCCGACCAAGCCGCTGATCGCGGTGAAGTTCGGCGATTCCGACAAGCTGCGGCTTGGCGAATGGGTGGTCGCGATCGGCAACCCGTTCAGCCTCGGCGGCACGGTGACGGCCGGCATCGTTTCGGCGCGCAACCGCGATATCTCGTCCGGCCCCTACGACAATTACATCCAGACCGATGCCGCCATCAACCGCGGCAATTCCGGCGGCCCGCTGTTCAACCTCGATGGGGAAGTGGTCGGCGTCAACACGCTGATCATCTCGCCCTCCGGTGGCTCGATCGGCATCGGCTTTGCGGTGCCCTCCAAAACCGTGGCCGGCGTGGTCGATCAGCTCCGGCAGTTCGGCGAGCTGCGCCGTGGCTGGCTCGGCGTGCGCATCCAGACCGTCACCGACGAGATCGGCGAGAGCCTCAACATCAAGCCCGCGCGCGGCGCCCTGATTGCCGGCGTCGAGGACAAGGGCCCGGCGAAACCGGCCGGCATCGAGCCCGGCGACGTCGTCATCAAGTTCGACGGCAAGGATATCAAGGAGCCGAAGGACCTGTCGCGTGTGGTGGCCGACACCGCCGTCGGTAAGGAAGTCGACGTCGTCATCATCCGCAAGGGTCAGGAAGAAACCAGGAAGGTGACGTTGGGCCGGCTCGAGGATACCGACAAGGCGGTGCCGGCCTCGGCCAAGACCAAGGAAGAGCCCGCGGAAAAGCCGGTGACTCAGAAGGCGCTCGGCCTCGATCTGGCGACGTTGAGCAAGGATCTGCGCAGCCGCTACAAGATCAAGGACTCGGTCAAGGGCGTCATCATCACCAGTGTCGACAGCGCCTCGGATGCCGCCGACAAGCGCCTGAGCCCCGGCGAGGTGATCGTCGAAGTCGCACAGGAAGCGGTTGCCAACGCCGCCGACGTCAAGAAGCGCGTCGAGCAGTTGAAGAAGGACGGCAAGAAATCCGTGCTGCTGCTGGTCGCGAACGCCGACGGCGAGTTGCGGTTTGTCGCGCTAAGCGTGCAGTAGGGCGCGGTCGAAGTCGACCAATACGAATATGTCGTCCCCGCGAACGCGGGGACCCATAACCACCGGCCTTTGTTGATGCGACACGAAGGCAACCGACATCTCGCGCAACATCAGCGTCACGGCGTATGGGTCCCCGCGTTCGCGGGGACGACGTTGAGATATTACGTCCCCACAAACTGATCCCGCCGATAGCCCTGCGCGTAGAGCAACGCCGTGAGGTCGCCGTGGTCGATCCGCGCCGCAGCCGCGGCGGCGACCGCCGGCTTGGCGTGGTAGGCGACGCCGAGACCGGCGTGCCGGATCATGTCGAGGTCGTTGGCGCCGTCGCCGACCGCGAGCGTGTCGATGTCGTCGAGATCGAAGGATTCGGTGAGCTCGATCAGGGTTGCGAGTTTTGCGGCGCGGCCCAGAATCGGCTCGACCACTTCGCCGGTGAGTCTGCCGTCCTCGACCTTCAATTGGTTAGCGCGGTTCTCGTCAAAGCCGAGCATCGCGGCGACCGCGGTGGTGAACAGGGTAAAGCCGCCGGAGATCAGGCAGGTGTAGGCGCCATGGGCGCGCATGGTCGCGACCAGTTCGCGCCCGCCCGGCGTCGGCGTGATGCGTTTTGCCAGAACTTCGTCGATCACGCTGACGGCTAAGCCCTTGAGCAGCGCGACGCGCTTGCGCAGCGCCGGCTCGAACTCGATCTCGCCGCGCATCGCGCGCTCGGTGATCTCAGCAACATGCGCCTTCAGGCCGGCAAAGTCGGCCAGCTCGTCGATGCATTCCTGGCCGATCATGGTGGAGTCCATGTCGGCCAGCAAAAGCTTCTTGCGCCGGAAGCCTATCGGCTGCACGACAATATCGATCGGCAGGTCGCCACGCGCCTCGCGCAGGCGGGCTTCGATGGCGCGGATATCGTCGCGGTGTTCGAAGGGAATATCGACCGCCACCTCGTCGAACAGCCATTGCGCCGGCCCGGGCGAAGGAAGAATCGCGCGCGCGCCGTCTACCACCGTGCTATCGAGCGCGGGGTCGGCGGGATTCGAGATCAGGGTTGCGACGAGAGACATCTGACGTGAGTTTGCAAGGGGACAGCAAGGCCGTGCTTATCGCAGGGCCGACCGCCAGCGGCAAGTCGGCGCTTGCGTTCGAGCTTGCGCAAAAAGCCGGCGGCGTCGTCGTCAATGCCGATTCCATGCAGGTCTATCGCGACCTGCGGATCCTTACGGCGCGGCCGACGGTCGAGGACGAGGCGGTTGTTCCGCACCGGCTTTACGGCCATGTCGATGCCGCCGTGAATTTTTCCGCCGGGAGCTGGGTGGCCGATGCCGCCAGCGCGCTGGAGGCAGCGCGCGCGCAAGATGCCTTGCCGGTCTTCGTCGGCGGCTCGGGCCTGTATTTCAAGGCATTGACGCGGGGCCTGTCGGCGGTGCCGCCAATCCCGGCTGCGATCCGCGAAGCCGTGCGGGCGCGGCTGGAGCGCGACGGCGTCGAGGCGCTGCATGCCGAGCTGGCGCTACGCGATCCGACTTCCGCCGAACGCCTGAAACC
>DATNMT010000139.1:0-4119 GCA_035602495.1 Bradyrhizobium sp. | reverse complement strand
CTTCACCAGCGGCTCCGCCATCTGGACCAGCGGTCCATAAAGCACCGGCTCCGTCAGGCCGTGACCTTGCTCCTGCTGGCCGGCGGTCAGGATCATCGGCGTGCCGGTAAAACTCGCATTGAACAGCGCGCCCATCGCGTTGCCGAGCCCCGGCGCGACATGGACGTTGCAGGCAACCAGCCGCCCTGAGGCGCGGCTGAATCCGTCGGCGATCGCCACCACCAGGCTTTCCTGCATCGCCATCACATAGGTGAGGTCGGGATGATCCTTCAGCGCATGCATGATCGGCAGTTCGGTGGTGCCGGGATTGCCGAACAGATGCGTGATGCCCTCGTCCTTGAGCAATGCAAGGAACGCCGAGCGCCCGGTGATGCGATTCATGAAATTCCTCCCCTGCCCGCGGCCATTACCGTCGGGATTTTGGCATCATGACTGATCCCCGACACCAAGATCAAGGAAGCCCGCTCATGCCTGCCCTGCATCGCCGGACTCTCTTCCCCGCGCCGGCTCAAAACATCCCCTCGCGATCGACCTGCTTCTTCTTTTTCGAGCGCTGCCAGACCACGCCGGGAAAACCCTTCAGCGGCACCAGCGGCTCGCCGGTATAGGCCCATTCCTGCAGCTCCTCGATCGCGATGTGATAGAGCGGCTGGCGGCCGGTGCGCCCCGAAAACAACGCGCGCGGGATGTTGACCATGTGCGGCGAGCGCGCGCGCTCGTAAGCGAGCGGCGTGCCGCAGTGCGCGCAGAAGCTGCGCACGGTCTTTGTCGCCTTGTCCTCGTACCGCGCGATGTCGGCGTTGCCCCTGGTGATGCGGAAGCGCTTGCGCCAGCTGCCGACATAGGTCGCATACGCCGCGCCATGGGCGCGCCGGCTTGCCGCCGAATGATCGTGCCAGGCCCAGCGCGCGGGCACATCGATCTCGAAGCGGACGTGGCCACAGAGGCATTGGCCCTGGGCCGGCTTGCCCAGTGCGACGGGTTTTGGTTTTTTGGTCGCGATCTCGTCCTCCGGGAACATCTCACGCCCTCTCAAATTTCGTCATTCCGGGGCGATGCCAACGGGTCCGCGCAAAGCGCGGCCCGATGACAGGCTCCGCATCGAACCCGGAATCTCGAGATTCCCCGATGCGCAATCGCGCATCTGAGGTCTGGTGCTAACGCACGATCCCGGAATGACGACAGATATTCACGCCCGCTCCAGCTCGCCATAGACGGGATAGTCCGTATAGCCCTTCTCCTCGCCGCCATAGAACGTCGCACGGTTGTAGGGCGTCAGCGGCAGGCCTTCGCGCAGGCGGCGTGGCAGATCGGGGTTGGAAATGAAGATACGCCCGAACGCAATCGCGTCGGCATGACCTTGCGCGATCGCCGCTTCCGCCGCCTCGCCGGTGAAGCCGCCGGCGGTGATCAGCACGCCCTTCCAGATCGGGCGGAACAGCACCATCGCCGATGGCACGTTCTGGTGATTGACCTCGGCGCGGCCGGCGCCACTGGAACGCGGCTCGATGAAATGCAGATACGCCAGGCCGAGCGGGTTGAGCGCTTCGACCACGTGGGTATAAAGCGGCATCGGATCGGCCTCGCCGCTATCATTGGCGATGCCGTAGGGCGACAGCCGCACGCCGACGCGGTTCGCGTCCCACACCCCGATCACGGTCCGGGTGATTTCCAGCAGCAACCGCGCGCGGTTTTCGATGGAGCCGCCATATTGGTCGGTCCGCAGATTGGTGCGCGATTGCAGGAATTGCTCGATCAGATAGCCGTTGGCGCCGTGGATCTCGACGCCGTCGAAGCCGGCCTTCAGCGCGTTGCCGGCCGCCTGCCGGAAGCCCTCGACCACGCCGGCGATTTCGCCGGTCTCGAGCGCGCGCGGTGTCTCGTAGGAGGCCGGCTTGCCGTCCGCCGTCATGGTTTTCAGCTCCGCCGAAATCGGCACCGCGGATGGCGCGACCGGCAACGCGCCGCCCGGCTGGAACGAGGAATGCGAGACCCGGCCGACATGCCAGAGCTGAAGAAAAATCAGCCCGCCCCTGGCGTGAACCGCATCGACCACGCCGCGCCAGCCCTTGACCTGCGCGTTCGAATAGATGCCGGGCACGCCAGGATTGCCGTGGCCCGTCGCCAGCACCGGCGTGGCTTCGGCGATGATCAATCCGCCCGGCGTGGCGCGCTGGCTGTAATATTCCGCGTTGAGCGGCCGCGGCACGAGCAAAGGCCGTTCCGCCCGCATCCGCGTCAACGGCGCCATCGCGACGCGATGGCTGAGCCGGCAGGGACCAAGCCTGAGCGGCGAAAACAACGACGGAAATTTCATGTCAGCCCCGGAAGATGAGTGTTACCATCGATGTGTAGCCGCTTCTCGTGGCCCGCAAAAGGCTCGCCCGTCAGCATCGCCTCGGGCGAAGACCTCCCATGCCGTTTCGTGCATGGTGGGCCCACCGCATTGTCATAGTTCGATGCTCAGCAGGGCGGCTGACGTTCAGGAGAGCTCATGCCACATCCCGCCATGTCACCGAACAATGTCGCCGTCATCACCGGAGGCGCATCCGGCATCGGCCTCGCCGCGGCGATGCGGTTCGCCCGCCTTGGCATGAACGTCTGCATCGCCGACCACGATGCTGCCCGTCTCAGCGAGGCAGGACGCCAGCTGTCGGCGATATCGAATGCCGGCGCCGCCAATGTCATGGTCAAGGCCGTCGACGTCAGCCGCATCGAGGATATCTCCGAGCTGGAGCAATCGGTGCGCGAACGGTTCGGCGGCACGGATGTGCTGATGAACAATGCCGGCATCCAGCCCGGCAGCCAGATGTTCGGCCCCCTGCAGAACTGGCAACGCATTCTTTCCGTCAACCTCTGGGGCGTGATCCACGGCTCGCAGGTGTTTGCGCCCGGCATGATCGGGCGCGGACGGCGAGGCCTTATCATCAACACCGGCTCCAAGCAGGGCATTACCACGCCGCCCGGCGATCCCGCCTACAATGTGGCCAAGGCCGGCGTGAAGGCCTTTACCGAAGCGCTGCAGCACGAGCTGCGCAACGCGGCCGGCGGCAAGATCAGCGCACATCTGTTCATCCCCGGTTTTGTCTTTACCGGCCTCACCGCCCACGGCCGCACCGAAAAGCCGGCCGCCGCCTGGACGCCGGAACAGACCGTCGACTTCATGATCGAGCGGGTCGAGGCCGGGGATTTCTACATTCTCTGTCCTGACAACGACGTGCCGCGCCGCCTCGACGAACGGCGGATTCTATGGGCCGCCGGCGATATCGTCGAAAACCGCCCCGCGCTGTCGCGCTGGCATCCGGATTACGCGGCGGCGTTCGCGGCGTTTGTGAAGGGGGCGTAGGCTCGCAGTAACGGATCACGCGACAAATTAGGCGCTCTCAGCGTCGTCCCGGCGTTCGCCTGAACGACGATGCTGATTCAATTTTCAAAGCAGCACGCCAATGCGACGACAACGGTCGCTCCCCTCCCCCCGCGAAGCGGCGGGGAGGGGTCGGGGTGGGGGTGGTGCGGCATACACTGAAGCAGCGGTTCCTGCGGAATAGACCCCCGCCCCCGACCTCGAGAGCGAGCTTTGCTCGCCTCGGACCCCGCCACGCGCGAGGGCGCGTGGAGGGAGGGGAGCGCACTGGGCATGACTTCGCGATCTCGCCGCATGTTTTTGCGCGAGGTTTGCTCTTTGGTCCGGCTCCCTCTGAAAAGAGGGCGCGGGGAATACCGGGCGCTCGATGCGCCCGATAGCCGCGTGTGCAATGGTAGTAGCAAAGCGCACACGCGTTAGCAGGTCGCACCGGATTCACCCGGCATTCCCCGCGCAATGGTTTACGGCTTATTTCGCGCTCTCCCCGGCGACCGGGCTCTTTTGCCACCGTCGCCCGCAGGGTTGCCCCTGCGAACTTGACACCAGCGTCGGGGTGTCAGGACCACACGACTTCGCCGTCCGCGTCCGGCGCCCGGCGCCCTCGTCTTAAGCGCCGTCTGCGTCCACCGCATCCCGCCCCGCGCTCGTGACGATCGCGAAACGCCCCTCAAGTGGGACGGGACGGCGAACAGATACAACTGATTTGGGTGGGGCGGCAAGCACTATTTGCGAAAATCGGAAAATCATTTCTGATT
>DATNMT010000128.1:0-8428 GCA_035602495.1 Bradyrhizobium sp. | reverse complement strand
TCGACGTGACCGAGGTCGTTGCGGGCGTAGATGCCAAAGGAATCGCCGACGACATAGTCGAGGCCGCAGCCGGACAGATCGAAATCGATGTGCCAGGTTTCCTTTTCCGATCCGGGCTTGTTCAGAAGGCGTCGCGACACGAAGGTGGCAGCGACCGGATTGTCGCGCGAACGTCCGGGCTCCGCCGTGACCGCCGGCGTTGCCGCGGCCGGCGCCAGCGCGGGGCTGGGTGACGTGGCCTGAGCCTTCTCCAATTCCTCGCGCAGCGACTTCAGCATCCGGGCGGTTTCCTTGCCGCCGGGGACGCAGAGATTGAGACGCGCCTCTGCCTTGTTGGCGATGGCGTCCGAATAGTCGTTGCAGTTATATCCGCACTGGCCGCAGTCCTGCTGCGCCATCGCCGCCATCATCCGCCGCCGCAGCGGGCGGCCTTCGGCGAGTTTCATGCGGTCGGCGATCGGCATGGTCTGGTCGTGCCACGGCGCTTCGCCGTCGTCGCCACCGCCGGCGGGGCCTTGCATGACGGCAGCGCCCTGCTCCGCCGAGAGCGCTGTCGGACCGTCGGTCGACAACAGCCCGGCAAAGAAACCGTTGAGCCAGGAACGCTGCGCCTCGGAGAATGGCGCGCTGGCTGGAATGATTTCGATTTTCGGTGGAGGCGTCATCTGGTTCATGTGGAAGCCTCGGCATCGGCCAATTTGCGCAAGCTTTCGCCGCCATGGCGGCGCGCGAAGGTGAGAAAGCTTTCGTCCGGCGACGCTCGATGCGACAGATACGCCTTCAACAGCCCTTCCACGGTCTTCGGCGCGTCCTCGGCCTTGATGTCGTGGTAGACCTCCTGCCCGACATCGGCGTTGGGACCGAACCCGCCGCCGGCGAACAGATGGTAGCCCTCGACCGTGTCGTCGCTCTCGCCAACCGGGACTTTCGCGGCGATCAGCCCGATGTCGCTGATGTAGTGCTGCGCGCACGAATGGTGGCAGCCGGTCAGATGGATATTGAGCGGCGTGTCGATCTCGACCCGCGGCTCGCACCAGTCGCCGATTGCCGCGGCATGGCGCTTGGTATCCGAGGCCGCGAACTTGCAGCCGGTATTGCCGGTGCAGGCGATCAGTCCGGCGCGAATTTGCGATGCCTTGACCGCGAGCCCGATGGCCTCGATGGCAGCCACGGCCAGTCCTACATTTTCGTCGCGCACGCCGGATATCAAGAGGTTCTGCCAGACCGTAAGCCTGAGTTCGCCGTCACCGAGATCGCGGGCGATCTTGGCGAGCCCTCGCATCTGCTCGCAGGTGATCTTGCCGAGCGGCAGCACAACACCGATCCAGTTCAGCGCCTCCTGCTTTTGCTTGTGCACGCCGATATGCGCCATGCGGTCGAAGGCCGGGCGCGGCGCCAGCGCTTGCGGCGGCACGCGGGTCAGGGCGTGGCCGAGCTTCTCCTCCACCAGCACCATGAACTTTTCCAAGCCGATGCCGTCGATGACGTATTTCAGCCGCGCCTTCAGCCGGTTGGTGCGGTCGCCGAGGTCGATGAAGACGCGGACGATGGCATCCGCCACCTTGGCTGCGTTCGCTGGCTCGACGATGATGCCGGTTGATTTGGCAAAATCCCTGTGACCGGTGATGCCGCCAATCCCGAGCGCGAACCAGATCCCTGGCTCGACATCAAAACCGTCCCTGACCTCTACGGCCGAAAACGCGATGTCATTGGTGTCTTCCAGCACCGCGATTTTGCCGGCGCCGTCGAAGGCGACGTTGAATTTCCGCGGCAAGCCCGTCAGGGAGCGGTCGTTGAGGATGTGATAATGCCACTCGCGGGCATATGGGCGGGTGTCCAGCAGTTCCTGCGGATCGATGCCTGCGGTCGGCGTGCCCGTGACATTGCGAATGTTGTCGGCGCCGGAGCCGCGCGAGCACAGGCCGAGGTCCTGGATGCCTTCAATCAATGCGACCGCATTTTTTGGCGGGACTTCGCGCACCTGCAGATTGGCCCGCGTGGTGACGTGACAAAACGGACCGCAATATCGTTCCGCAAGGTCGGCGATCCCTGCAAACTGCCAGTGCTTGAGGATGCCGTTCGGAATCCGCAAGCGACACATATAGGAATCCTGCGCCGGCGCGACATAGAACAGGCCAAAATAGCGCCAGCGGAAATTATCCGCAGGCGATGGCGGCGCGTTGTCCAGCGCCTGCTGCTTCAGCCGCGGATAGGCGTCGAACGGATGCTGCTCGCGTTTGAATTTTTCCTGGTCGACGAGTTTCTTGCCCAACGCAATGACCTTGTCCTGTGCCTTGATGTGCGCGGCATCCGGTCCGCTGGGTTCGGCGTTGGCTTTGCCGGCGGCCGCGCCGCCGAGGCCGCGCCCGACCTTGCTGATCTGCAGGCCGCTGGCAAAGCCTTCGAGGTAGCGCTTCTGCTCGTCGGTAAAGTCGACTGAGAGAGTTTCGATTTTCATGGTGTGCGACGAACCTCCTGCGGCCACGCTTTAAGTGGCTTCAACGGGGATTGGGAAATGCGGCCGCGCGGAAATCGGATCGGCGCCAGGCGCCACTTCAATTTCTCAACTTGCGGTCCGGCCAGCCTCGTTGCTGCGGAAATCCATCTTGGACGTAGGCGCCAGCGGGCATCTGCGACGGCTGGCTGCACTGCAACATACAAATTGCATGCCACCTCGGCTCCATTGAAATCCACAATAAATACAACTAGTTACGTGGTCGGAGGTGGAACCGGGCAGCCGCCGCCGCCGTCAATTTCGAGCAGCCAGCCCAAAAATTAGCCTGTTAGAGGCAAGTGCCCAACATTGGCGCATCAGCGTCGGATCAGGATTTCGGCCGACCGATCTTGAACGCCGCCAGGTGGCCGCCGATATCGTCGGCGTCGAATGCGGGACCGGCGAAAGCGCCGATCGTGTCAGGCGTTTCAGCGGGCCTTGCCGCGTGTCCCAGGGCGGCATCATAGAGATCGGGCCTGAACACGTGCTTGGCGGTTTTCAGCGCCTCCGGGCTGAACGACGCCTGCCCCCAGCGCACCATCTGCGCGTACAGCCACGCGGCCTGCACCGGATCGGGTCGCGCCGCGTCTTCCCGTCCCACCAGCAGATAGCGGCTGCTCTCGCGCATGGTTCCATCGGGCGAAATCTTCAGACGCCCGTCGAGCGTTCGCTGGATCACGTCCGCATCGACGCCGATCCGCTCCGCGGCGCTGAGGATGCGCGCGGCTTCGCCGCGATTTTCCGGCTGCTCGATGAATTCGGCGGCGCGCGACGCGGCCCGGATCAGGGCCGCCACCACTTCCGGGTTCTTCTCCGACCAGTTTTGCCTGACCGCCAGCACCTTTTCCGCCGCGCGCACCAGGATGTCCGAGACAAAATGCAGGATATGGCCGACGCCGTGATCGACCGCGATCGAATTCCAGGGCGCGCCGACGCAGAACGCATCGACGTGGCCGCTGGCAAGGCTGTCGACCATGTAGGGCGGCGGCAGCACCACTAGGCGAACATCGTCGTCGGGGTCGACGCCGCCGGCCGCCATCCAGAACCGCAGCTGGTAATTATGGGTCGAGAACGGAAAGGTCATGCCGAAGGTCAGGGGTTCCGCGCCGCTCTTGCGCCGCTTCGCGACCACGCGCGAAAGCGCCGTCGCCGTCGCCATCGGATCGAAGCGGTCGCCGTCGATCTCGGCCATGATCGCCGCGTGCAGCGCGCGCGATACCGTGATGGCATTGCCGTTGAGGCCGAGGTTGAAGGGTGCCGCGATCGGCACCTTGACGTGGCCCAGTCCCAGGCTGGAGGCGATCGCCACCGGCGCCAGGAGATGGGCGGCATCGAACAGGCCGATATTGAGCTTGTCGCGGACATTCGACCACGACACTTCCCGCACCAGGGTGACGTCGAGCCCTTCCGCCGCCGTAAATCCCTTGTCGACGGCGACGATCAGCGCCGCCGCATCGACCAAAGGGATAAAACCTATGTGAAGCGGTACGGTCATTTCAGCAACTCCGACGCGGTCAGGATCGACTGCGCGATCTCGCCGATCTTCTTTTTCTCGCGCATCGCGGTGGAGCGCAGCAATACATAGGCTTCCTCTTCCGTGAGGCCCTTCAACTTCATCAGGATTCCCTTGGCGCGGTCGATCACCTTGCGGTCTTCCAGCGCGGATTTGGTGCGATCGAGCTCGTCCTGCAATTTTGCAAACGCGTTGAAGCGGGAGATGCAGAGATCGAGGATCGGCTTGATGCGCTCTTTCTTCAGCCCGTCGACGATATAGGCGGACACGCCGGCATCGACCGAAGCCTGGATCGAGGCCGCGTCGCTCTGGTCGACGAACATCGCGACCGGCCGCCGCACCGCGCGGCTGACCTGGAACATCTGTTCCAGCACGTCGCGGCTCGGGTTTTCCAGATCGATCAGGATCACGTCGGGATCGAGCGCATAGATCCGCGCCAGCAGGCTCTGCATTTCGCTGATATGGACGACGCCGGTAAAACCCGCTTCCCGCAAGCCCTCTTCCAGGATCGCAGCGCGGATCGGGCTTTCGTCGACAATGACGATTTTGGGAGAGGCCTCAGTGCCCATCGATCACTCGCATTCCGGCAAATCATTGATAGCACGCCGAAGGCCAGCTCAAAGCCTTGTAATTATGGGCAATTGGGACTAGCTCCTGCCGATCAATCGGACCGATCAGACATGCAACAGGCCGCCGCGCCCAAAGTCAGCTTTGTTTCGCTGGGATGCCCCAAGGCGCTGGTGGATTCCGAGCGTATCATCACGCGGCTGCGCGCCGAGGGCTATGAGCTGGCGCGCAAGCATGACGGCGCGGACCTCGTCATTGTCAACACCTGTGGTTTTCTCGACAGCGCCAAGCAGGAATCGCTGGGCGCGATCGGCGAAGCCATGGCCGAGAACGGCAAGGTCATCGTCACCGGCTGCATGGGCGCCGAACCCGAGCAGATCGAGGCGGCCTATCCCGGCGTGCTCTCGATCACCGGGCCGCAGCAATATGAAAGCGTGCTCGATGCCGTGCATCGCGCGCTGCCGCCGGTGCACAATCCGCATCTCGACCTGGTGCCGCCGCAGGGCATCAAGCTGACGCCGCGGCACTACGCTTATTTGAAGATTTCCGAAGGCTGCAACAACCGCTGCAGCTTCTGCATCATCCCCAAACTGCGCGGCGATCTGGTGTCGCGACCGGCCAATGACGTGCTGCGCGAGGCCGAGCGACTGGTCGCCGCCGGCGTCAGGGAGTTGCTGGTCATCTCGCAGGATACCTCGGCCTATGGCGTGGATATCAAATATGCGGCGAGCCCGTGGAAGGACCGCGAAGTTCGCGCAAAATTTTTCGACCTGGCAGAGGCGCTCGGCGAATTCGGCGCCTGGGTGCGGCTGCAGTATGTCTACCCCTACCCGCATGTCGATGAGGTCATCGGCCTGATGACGGATGGCAAGGTCTTGCCTTATCTCGATATTCCCTTCCAGCACGCCAGCCCGGAAATTCTCAAAGCGATGAAGCGTCCGGCGGCGCAGGAGAAGACGCTGGCGCGGATCAAGTCATGGCGCGAGCAATGCCCCGAGCTAACGCTGCGCTCCACCTTCATCGTCGGGTTTCCCGGCGAGACCGATTCCGATTTTACCGATCTGCTCGACTGGCTCGACGAGGCCGAGATCGATCGCGTCGGCTGCTTCAAATACGAGCCGGTCGCCGGCGCTTCATCCAATGCGCTCGGCCCTGCCGTGCCCGAGGCGACAAAACAGGAGCGCTGGAATGCGCTGATGGTGCGCCAGCAGAAGATTTCGGCGCGGCGGCTGAAGCGCAAGGTCGGCACCCGGCAGCAGGTCATCATCGATGAAGTCGGCCCGACCGTCTCAAAGGGCCGCTCGAAAGCCGACGCGCCCGAGATCGACGGCGCGGTCTATCTCTCGAGCCGGCGACCGCTGCGGACAGGCGAGATCGTCACCGCCAAGATCGAGCGGGCAGACGAATACGATCTGCACGGCAGCGTCGCCGGCTTCTGACGCGCTTGACACTGCCTGCCCTTTGGCGGTATGGGCCTGCCCCATGAATTTGAACCGGACCATCCGCCGCGCAGCTTTCCGTCGTCGCACCCGCGACGATGATGGGCTGCGCCGTGTCCGACGACTACGCTGAACAACTGAAATCAGCAACGTTTTCGAGAAGGCCGCACCCGGGAAAGTGCGGCCTTCTCGCGTTTTGACGCCCTTTCTCATCCAGCCGCAGGAGTTTCGACATGAACACCGCCACACATTCGTTTGATGCGCTGATGGAAATAACTTCGCGCCCGCCGGCCGTCTTTGTCCGGGGCGAAGGCTCGTACCTGTGGGATGAGCAAGGCAAGCGCTATCTCGACTTCATCCAGGGCTGGGCGGTCAATTGCCTCGGCCATTCGCCGCCTGAAGTCGCCGAGGCGCTGGCGGCGCAGTCAAAACTGCTGCTGACCCCGAGCCCGGCGTTTTACAACGGCCCCAGCCTAAAGCTCGCCAAGGCGTTAACCGATCAAAGCTGCTTCGATCAGGTGTTTTTCGCCAACTCGGGCGCTGAAGCCAATGAGGGCGCCATCAAGCTCGCCCGCAAATACGGCGCGCTTCGCAAGAGCGGCGCCTACGAGATCATCACCTTCGCAGGCGGCTTTCACGGCCGCACGCTGGCGACGATGTCGGCGTCGGGCAAGAAGGCGTTCGAGCCGTTGTTCGAGCCCAAGGTTGCAGGCTTTCCGAAGGCGCAGCTGAACGATCTGGCCTCCGTGAAGCGGCTGATCAACGACAACACCGTCGCCGTGATGCTGGAGCCGATCCAGGGCGAAGCCGGCGTCTGGCCGGCTATGGATCAGTTTCTGCGCGAATTGCGGGTACTGACCAAGGCGCACGGCCTGTTGCTGATCTTCGATGAAATCCAGACCGGGATGGGCCGCACCGGAAAGCTGTTCCATTACGAGCACGCGGAGATCGAGCCCGACATCATGACGCTCGGAAAAGGGATCGGCGGCGGCGTTCCGCTTGCCGCCTTGCTCGCCACCAGCGCTGCTTCCTGTTTCGAACACGGCGACCAAGGCGGAACATTCAACGGCAACCCGCTGATGTGCGCGGCCGGACTCGCCGTCCTCCAGCAGGTCGGTGCGCCGGAATTCCTGAAGTCGGTTGCCGCTACCGGCCTTCATCTGGAAGGCGAATTGCAGCGGCTTTCCGCCCGCCACGGCCTTGGCGAGGTCCGCGGCCGCGGCCTGTTGCTGGCGCTCGATCTGAAACAACCCCTCGCCGCCGCGATCGTCGCGCAGGCCTTTGCCGACGGCGTTCTGCTCAACGCGCCGCAGCCGGACGCCTTGCGGTTCATGCCAGCGCTCAATGTCAGGCGCGAAGAGATCGCAGAAATGATCGATGCGCTGGACGCGATCCTTGCCAAACTCGGTGCAGCGAGGCGAGTCGCGTAGCTCTCCACGAGTCGTCCCCGCTTTCGCGCGCATTCGCGGGGACGACGCGAGGCTACGGCTTCAATATCGACGCGCCGGTGGTGGCCCGGCTTTCCAGATCGGTGTGGGCGCGCGCCGCATCTTTCAGCGCATAGGCGTGGTTGATCGGCACGTGCAGTTTGCCGTTGATAACGGCGGCAAACAGCGTGTCGGCGCCCTCCAGCAGTTCGGAGCGCTTGCCGATGTAGTCGTTGAGTTTCGGTCGGGTCGCAAACAGCGAGCCGTGGTTGTTGAGTTCGGCGATCGAAAACGGCGGCACCGGGCCTGAGGCGTTGCCGAAGCTTACGAACAGGCCGCGCGGCTTGATGCAGGACAGCGAGCCCGGAAACGTGGTCTTGCCGACGCCATCATAGACGACGTCGCAGAGTTCGTTGCGGCTGATCTGCTTGACGCGCGCGACAAAATCCTCGTCGTTGTAGAGGATGACGTGATCGCAGCCATTGGCGAGCGCCAGATCGGCCTTGGCCTTGGAGCCGACGGTACCGATGACGTGGGCGCCGAGCGCCCTCGCCCATTGGCACGCCAACAAGCCGATGCCGCCGGCCGCGGCGTGGATCAGCACCCGGTGGTGCGGCTCGACCTTGAAGGTCTTGTGCAGGAGGTACCAGACCGTCAGCCCCTTCAGCATCAGCACCGCGCCCTGCTCGTAGGTAATGTGGTCGGGTAGTTTGACGAGCTTTTCCCAAGGGATGTTGCGTTCGCTGGCATAGCCGCCGAGGTTGAAATAATAGGCAACGCGGTCGCCGGGGTGAAAATTGGTCACGCCGGGTCCGACCGACAGCACCTCGCCCGCCGCTTCATTGCCGACGACGAATGGCAGTCCCGGCGCCTTGTAGAGGCCGGTGCGGTAATACACGTCGATAAAATTCAGGCCGACGGCATGCTGGCGGATTCGGACCTCGCCGGCCGCGGGCGCGGGCACGTCCACGGCCTCATACACCAGGGC
>DATNMT010000076.1:0-12481 GCA_035602495.1 Bradyrhizobium sp. | reverse complement strand
CCGGTGCGCACGGCGGTGGTGATATAATCGGCGCGCATGCCCGATGTGATAAAGGTCTTCTCGCCGTTGACGACATAACAATCGCCGTCGCGGCGCGCCGAGGTGCGCAAGTTGGCAACGTCGGAGCCGCCGCTCGGCTCGGTGATCGCCAGCGCCGAGATTTTTCTCCCCGAGAGAATTTCCGGCAGAACCCGCGCCTTGAACTCGGGCGTGCCGGCGCGCGCGATCGGCGGCGCGCCGATCGAGTTGCTCTTGAGGCTGGCGCTGACGCCACCCGCGCCGGCCCTTGCCAGTTCCTGCACGGCCACGATCCACATGAAATTGTCGACTTCGGTGCCGCCATATTCTTCCGGGAAACCCAGGCCCAATAGCCCGATTTCCGCGGCCTTCTCGTAGAGCACCCGCGGAAACGAGCCCGCCTCGTCCCATTCATGGGCGTAGGGCTCGATCTCCTTTTCGACAAAGCGGCGCACCACCTCGCGATAGGCCTCATGCTCGGCGGTATAGAATGGGCTCGCCATTCGCTTCACTCCCTTCTTTCGGCAGTGCAAGATGGCTGGAATCCCCCGGCCCAACTTGCGTCAAGTGGCTGGCGCCGGCAAGGCGGACATAAGTGTCTGCCGGACATCGGCCCGCAATTCTGCTATATGCGGACAGGAACAGCGCTGAAGGAGACGACACATGAGCCGCCATCCCGACTTCGTGCCTCAAGGTGTGATTCCGGCGGTGCTGCTGCCGTTCCATGAGGATTTGTCGATCGACGAGCCGAGCTTCCGGGCTCACCTGCGCGACGTCGGGGCGGTCGAGGGGCTGTCTGCGATCACGGTCAATGCCCACTCGACCGAGGTCGCCTCCTGCACCGAGGACGAGCAGCGTCGTGTCATGGAGATCGCCGGCGAGGAAGTCGGCGGCGCGCTGCCGATCATTCACGGTGTCTATGCCGACGGCAGCCTGGAGGCGGCGCGGATCGCCCGACGGGCCCAGGCCGGCGCGGCTTCGGCGCTGCTGGTGTTTCCGCCGGGTCCCTTCACGCTTGGCCAGTCGGCCGCGATGGCGCTGGCGCATTTCAAGACCATCGCGGACGCGACCGATCTGCCGCTGATCGTTTTTCAATATCCGCTGGCGACAGGACAGGGCTATCCGGCTGCGACGCTGGAGCGGCTGTTCGACGAGGTGCCGGCCATCCGCGCCATCAAGGACTGGACGCCGCAGGTCGCGCAGCACGAGCGCCAGATTCGCGCGCTGCAGGGGCGCAAGCGTCCCATCAACGTACTGTCCACCAACAGCGCATGGCTGTTGAGTTCGCTGGTGCTCGGCTGCAATGGCCTGCTCTCCGGCAGCGGCAGCGTCATCGCCGATCTTCAGGCCCGGCTCTATCGCGCCGTCAGGGCCAACGATCTCGCCGCAGCCCGCCGGCTGAACGACCGGATCTATCCGATGGCGCGGGTGTTCTACGCCGATCCCTTCATCGACATGCACAACCGCATGAAGGAAGCGCTGGTGCTGCTCGGCAAACTGCCGCGCGCGGTGGTGCGCCCGCCACTGGTCAAGATCACCGACCCGGAAATCGCACTGATCCAGGACGCGCTGATCGAGGCGGAGCTGTTCGACGCCCCGGCGGCAAAGGGGCGCCACGCCGCGTAACCGGCTCAACGTCATTGCGAGGAGTGAAGCGACGAAGCAATCCAGCTTTCTTCTTGAGCCAGCGAGATTGCAAAGCCGTGCCTGCAAACGCCGCAGCCACTCAACGCAAGACAGCCCAGCGACGCGGTCGCCCAATACGAAAATGCCGGCTGGCCAATCCAGCCCGGCTTGGGCATGCTGAGGGCCTACAGGTTCGATACAGCAACGAGCCGCGCAAGACCGCTTGTACCTTCGGAGGAAGTTTTGCCCGTTCGCCACTATGACTGGATCGCGCATTTCGGCCGCCGGACACCGGACAAGTTCGCCGTCGTCGACCTCGCCAGCGGACGAAGGCTGACTTACGCGCAATTCGACGCGCGGATTTTGCGGCTCGCCACCCATCTGCGCGACCGGCTCGACATCACGCGCGGCGACCGGGTCGCGGTGCTGGCGCTGAACACGACCGATACGCTGGAAGTGCAGTTCGCCTGCGGGCGGCTGGGCGCAGTGTTCCTGCCACTGAACACCCGCCTCACCGTGCCCGAGCTTCACTACATCGTCGGCGACGCCGCGCCAAAGCTGATGATCCATGACGCCGATCTCGCCGAGACCGCGCTCGCGGTCGCCAAGCTCTGCAGCGTCGGCTCAACGCTGTTGCTGGGACCGAACGGTTCCTACGAGGCCGCGATCGCGGCGGCAAAGCCGCTCGAGGAGGCCGAGATCGTCACGCTCGATGACATCTCGACCATCATGTACACCTCGGGCACCACCGGCCAGCCCAAGGGCGCCATCATCACCCATGGCATGACGTTCTGGAATTGCGTCAATCTCGGCGGTCCGGCCTACATCTCGCCGTCATCGGTGCTGCTCACCGTGCTGCCGCTGTTCCACACCGGCGGGCTGAATTGCTACACCAATCCGGTGCTGCATTCGGGCGGCACGGTGCTGATCATGCGCGCCTTCGATCCCGGCCTTGCGCTGCAATTGATCAGCGACCCGGCGAGCCGCATCAACGTGTTCTTCGGCGTGCCCTCGATCTACCAGTTCATGGCGCAGCATCCGGCATTTGCGACCTCCGACTTCAGCCGCCTCGTGATCGGCGGCGTCGGCGGCGCGCCGATGCCGGTGCCGCTGTTGAAAGTGTGGGAGCAACGCGGCGTCGCGCTGCAGCAGGGCTATGGCATGACCGAGACCAGCCCCGCGGTCATGACGCTCGATCGCGAGGACGCCGTCCGCAAGGCCGGCTCCTCCGGCAAGCCGGTGCTGCATACCGAGGTGAAGATCGTCCGGCCGGACGGATCGGATGCGGATGTCGGCGAACTCGGCGAGCTCTGGGTCAGGGGACCGAACGTCACGCCCGGCTACTGGAACCGGCCGGATGCCAACGCCTCCTCCTTCACCGACGGCTGGCTGCATACCGGCGACGCCGCCCGGATCGACGACGAAGGCTTCTACACCATCGTCGACCGCTGGAAGGACATGTACATTTCCGGCGGTGAAAACGTCTATCCGGCCGAGGTGGAGAGCGTGCTGCACCAGCTCACCGCGATCGCGGAAGCCGCCATCATCGGCATCCCCAGCGCGCAATGGGGCGAGACCGGCATGGCCATCATCGCCGTGAAGGCCGGACACAGCCTTACCGAGGCGGAAATCCATGCGCATTGCGCGGCCAATCTCGCGCGCTTCAAGCGCCCGCACCTGATCAAATTCGTCGATGCGCTGCCGCGCAACGCCACCGGCAAGATCCACAAGCCGACCTTGCGCAAGAATTTCGGTTCGCCTGCGCCCGCCGATGTCGCCAAAGCCTCTTGAGCGTTCACTCCTCCGGAGCGTGTGATCGGGCGGCGCAAAAGCGCCGACCCGTTGTGACCATCCCGGAACGAAAAAATCCTTGCGATCTCCCGGGGAGCTTCCCAAATACTTGATCAGGGCTCGACCACACCGCCAAAACCATGGGTTCCCAGGTGCACTATCTCCCGCTGACCCCCGTATTGTTTTCGTTCCTGGTGTTTCTGGTCATCGGGCTGATCATCCTGATTCAGCTCCGCATCCTCCGCTACGCCTATATGCGGCTCGGCGTCGGTCCCGGTGCGGCGCTGTTTCTGCTGTTCGGCTCGCTGATCGGCAGCTACTTCAATATTCCGATCACGTTCCTGCCCGGCGAGACCGTGCGATCCGGACAGGTCATCGATTTCTACGGCATGCAATATGTCGTGCCGTTCGTCGTATCATCGCCCGGCACGGTGCTCGCCGTGAACGTCGGCGGCGCGGTGATTCCGACGATCATGTCCACCTATCTGGTGCTCCGCTATCAGCTCTGGCTCAAGGCGGCGATCGCCACCGCCGTCATCGCCGCCATTATCCATTCGATGGCGACGCCGGTGCCGGGCATCGGCATCGCGGTGCCGGTATTTGTGCCGGTCGTCGCCACCGCCATCATCGCCTTCATCCTGTCCCGCGAATATGCCGCGCCGCTCGCCTATATCGGCGGCTCGATGGGGACACTGATCGGCGCCGACCTGCTCAATCTCGACAAGATCGCGGGCCTCGGCGCGCCGGTCGCTTCGATCGGCGGTGCCGGCACCTTCGACGGAATTTTTCTTACCGGCATTCTCGCCGTGCTGCTCGCCGGCATTGCCTCGCCGTCACGCCCGCGGCCGGCCTGGTGAGTTCGGAAATGCCGTACGGCGGACTATGCCGGGCTTGCCGAGTTGCCACACAACTCAACTCCCCATAATAAGAAATGAAAAGCCGGGGAATGGCGATCCGACGTCGATCGTTCATTTCCGAAAGAACAGGGGTCAAGGGATCACATCTATGGAAGCTCAGGTAAGCACGGCGACCGCCGGCAAATGGTCGCCCTCGCACGAGGCCAGCCGCATCGTCAAAAGCATTCACGCGATGCTGCACCCCCGCAACATCGTGCTGGTGGGCGCCACCGACAAGCCGGGCAACTACGCCGAGCGGATCTGGAACAACCTGATCAAGTATAAATTCGGAGGCGGCCTCTATCCCGTCAACGCCAGGCGCGAAACCATCTGGGGCGTTCCCTGCTACAAGGATTTTGCCAGCCTGCCGGACAAGCCCGATCACGTGCTGGTGCTGGTGCCGGCGCGGTTCGCGGTTCAGGTGATCCGGGACGCGGCGGCGGCCGGCGCCCGCTCGGCCACCATCGTCACCTCCGGCTTCAGCGAATTGCAGGACGATGAAAGCCAGCGGCTCGCGGTCGAACTGCAGCAGGCCATCAGGGAGACCGGACTTGCCGTCACCGGGCCGAATTGTCTTGGCAATTTGAGCGCCGGCGAAAACATGTTCACCAATATCGACGATCGCATCGTCACCATGGAAGCAGGACCCGTCGCGATCGCCGGCCAGTCCGGCGCGATCGTGATGGCGATCCGCCAGGCGCTGGAGGATCGCGGCGTCGGCGTCGGCTACATGGTCACGACCGGCAACGAGGCCGGCCTCGAGACGCCGGACCTGATGAGCTATTTCGCCGCCGATCCATCCATCCGCGTGATCGTGGTGTATCTTGAGGGCGTGCGCAACACCAAGGGTTTTCGCGATGCCTGCAAGGCCGCGCGCGCCGCCGGCAAGCCGGTGATCGCGCTCAAACTCGGGGCATCCGAGGGCGGCCGCGCCGCCGCGATGGCGCATACCGGCGCGCTCGCCGGCTCGATCGAGACGTTCGACGCCATCTCCACGCGAGAGGGCGTGATCCGCGTCCGCGGTCTCGACGAGCTGATTGAGACCACCGAATGTTTCGTCCACGCCGATCCGCCGAAAAGCAACCGCCTCGCCGCGGTGACGCTATCTGGCGGCAAGCGCGGTCTCCTGATCGACGCCTTCTTCTCGGCCGGCCTCAACTTCGCGCCGCTGAGCAAAAATGCCAGCGACAAGCTGGCAAAGATGCTCGGCCCGGGCTCTATCGTCGGCAATCCGCTCGATGCCGGATTTGCCGCCGTGGTCGATCCCTCGGTCTATATGCAGTCGATCAGGATCATGATCGACGATCCCGATACCGACATCGTCATCATCGACGCCGAGCTGCCGAAGGCGCCGCACGAACTGCGCGAGCGCAATCTGCGCATCGTCAACGAGATGGCGGGCGCCGCCTCCAAGCCTGTCGTCTACATCTCGACCATGTCGATCGGCTTCACCGAGTTCACCAAGGGCTTGCGCATATCGCTGCCGCATATCGCCGTCATGCAGGGGCTGGACCGGGCGGTGGGCGCGATCAAGTCGCTGATCGATTACGCCTCGCTTCGCAAGGTGGTGCCCGAGATCAAATCGAGCTCCAGCGCTTCCTCGCGCGCGACGCTCGAGAAGACATTGAAGCACGCCAGGGGCGCGGCGCTCGACGAGGTCGCGTCAAAGGCGTTGCTCAGGGCCTACGGCATTCCGGTGTCGAAAGAGGAGATCGCGCAGACCGCCGCCGACGCCGTCAAGGTTGCGAAGAAAATCGGCTTTCCCGTCGTCGCCAAGGTGGTCAGCGCGGAGATCCTGCACAAATCCGACATCGGCGGCGTGGTGCTGAATCTCAACAGCGCGGCTGAAGTGAAAAAGGCCTTCAACGACATCACCGCAAGGGTAAAGAAACTGAAGGGCAGGCCGAAGCTCGAGGGCATCCTGATCGCCCAGCAGGTCAAGGCCGAGCTCGAGCTTGTGGTCGGCAGCGCGCTCGACGCCGAGATGGGACCGGTGGTGCTGTTCGGCACCGGCGGCGTCGATATCGAGTTGATGAAGGATGTCGCTCTGGCCGGCGCGCCGCTCGACGCCGCGGAGGCGAGAGAGCTGATCAACCGGACCAAGGCCGGCGTAAAGCTGAAGGGATATCGCGGCAAGCCGGCGCTGCATGAGGCTTCCGCGGTCAAGGCGCTGGTCGGCCTCTCCAACCTGATGGCGGACGCGGGAGGGCGCATCGCCTCGATCGACGTCAATCCGTTCCTGATCAACACCAGGACCGGCGTCGCCGTCGATGCCCTGGTCGTGCTCAACAATGCCGCCGCCAAAAACGCGGCCGGGCATTGAGGCAGGAAGCTTCGCAGGGACCCATGGATCGAAAATGATCATCGAAAATCAGGCCATGGTGACCGATGCGGTGCTCGAGGCCGTCGCCCGCACCGAGGATCCGCGGCTGCGCGAGATCCTGCTGGCGTTGGTGCGCCATCTGCACGGCTTCGTGCGCGAGGTTCGCATGACCGAACGCGAATTCCAGGAGGCGGTGAGGATTGTCGCGGCGCTGGGCCAGAAGACCACGCCTTCGCATAACGAGGTCGTGTTGATGGCGGGCTCGCTGGGCGTCTCCGCGCTGGTCTGCCTGCTCAACAACGGCGACCATGGCCAGACCGAGACGCAAGCGAACATGCTGGGACCGTTCTGGCGCGACGATCAGCCGCTCAGCGCCAGCGGCGATACGCTGGTGCGTTCGCCGACGCCCGGCCCCGGACTGGTCGTTCATGTCGCCATCGAAGACGGCAACGGGCGCCCCGTCGCAGGCGCTGAAGTCGACGTCTGGCATTCCTCGCCGGAAGGTCTCTACGAAAACCAGGATTCTAGCCAGGCCGAGATGAATTTGCGCGGGCGCTTTATCTCGGACGAGGCCGGGCGCTTCCATTTCCGCAGCGTCAAGCCGGCGGGCTATCCGATCCCGATCGATGGACCGGTCGGCGAACTGGTGAAGGCCACCCGCCGCCATCACTACAGGCCGGCGCATTTGCACTTCATGATCCACAAGACCGGCTTCAAAACGCTGGTCTCGCAAATCTACTCGCCCGACGACGAGCACATCGATTCCGACGTCCAGTTCGGCGTCACCCGCGCGCTGATCGGCAACTACGTCCGCCATGACGAGCCCTCGCCCGAGCCGGATTTCGCGACGCCCTGGTATTTCCTCGATCAACGCTTCGTGTTGGAGCCCGGCGAGGCGAGGCGACCGACAGCGCCGATCCGCTCCAAGGCATCGGCCGCGGCGCATGATTAAGCGGTGCGGACGGCCCAGCTTATGGGCACGCGCCTAGGCCGAAGGTCGCAGGATCTTTGGCGGCTTGCTGATTGGCAAAGCCGCGCCGGAAGGGATAGGCTCCCCCGCCAATCGAGGCATCCAAGAAATGCCGGCCATTAAAGGCATAAACTTGTCTGGGAGGACAGCATGGGTAATTCGCAACGATCCTGGTTGATCGATCGACGGACTATTCTAAAGACAAGCGCCGCCATTGCTGCGATGCAATTTGCATCGCCGTACATCATCAAAGCCCGGGGCGATACGCCCGTTCGGATCGGAATGGTCAACCCGCTCACCGGCGTGCTCTCGGCGCTGGCGCAGAGCGAAGTCGACGGCGCGAAATACGCCGAGGCCGAAATCAACAAGAAGGGCGGAATTCTGGGCCGCCAGGTTCAGCTGCTGGTTGAGGACTCGGCCAACGACGTCGGCACCGGCGTGCAGAAGACGCGCAAGCTGATCGACCGCGACAACGTCGACGCCATCCTCGGCGACGTCAACTCCGGCATTGCCTATGCGATGTCGCAGGTGACCAACGAAAAGAAGATCTTCCACATCGTGCCCGGCGGCCATACCGATCCGATCACCGGCACCAACTGCAAGTGGAATGTGTTCCGGGTTTGCAACAACACGACAATGGATGCCAGTGCGGTCACGCCGGAACTGGTGAAGAAGTTCGGCAAGAAATGGTTCTTCATCACGCCCGATTATGCCTACGGCCATTCCCTGCAGGACGCCTTCGTCAAGGCACTGACCAAGTCCGGCGGCAGCTTCGAAGGCGACATGCTGCCGATCAACAATACCGACTTCTCCGCCACCCTCATCAAGGCGAAGTCCTACAAGCCGAACGTGCTGCTCAACAACATGGGCGGACTGACGCAGATCAATTGCATGAAGCAATTCACCCAGTTCGGCATGCAGAAGGAAATGGCGCTCGGCGGCGCGCTGTTCGAACTGGAAAGCATCAAGGGATGCCCGCCGGATGCGCAGACCGGCTGGTGGGACATGGAATGGTGGTGGAACCAGCCCAATGTACCCGAAGTGGTGAAGTTCGTCGCCGACTACCGGGCCGCGACCAAAAAGACGCCCTCCGCGCGTGACTGGTTCGGTTATGTGTCGATGCATTCGGTACGGTTGGCGGCGGAGAAAGCGAAATCGCTGGAGGGCCCGAAACTGGCGAAGGCGCTGGAGGATCTCGAACTGCCGCCCGATGTAGCATTGCAACCGGGCAAGGTGCGTTATCGCGCCGGCGATCACGAGCTGATGCCGAATATCTTCGTTGGCGAAGCACATCCGCCGAAATCCGGACCCGACGACGTGTTCACCGTCTCGACGCTGATGCCAGGCGAGGAAGCCGCGGGTTCGGTCGCCGATACCGGGTGCAAGATGGTAGAGCCGTCCTGACTCGCCGGTAACCGCGGCGAGGCTTGCGAGGAGGACGGATGACGCAGGTCATATTGTTCAACGTCACGAACGGGCTGATCATCGGCGCGTTCTACGTGCTGATGGCGCTTGGCCTGTCGCTGATCCTCAACCTCAGCAACGTCATCAACTTCGCTCACGGCAATTTCCTGGCGCTCGGCGGCTATCTCGCCTTCACATTGTCGCCGGTGCTGGGTTATTGGGGGGCGCTGGTGGTCTCGCCGCTGCTGACCGCGCTGATCGGGCTTGCGATCGAGCGGCTGATGATCCGCCGGGTCTACAACCGCGATCCGGTCTACAGCCTGCTGCTCACCTTCGGATTTGCGTTCGTGATGCAGGATGCCGCACGTTATATATGGGGCCCCAACGGTCTGCCGCTGGGGTTGCCCGATTTTCTTTCGCAGCCGATCAGCGCCGAGCTGTTCTTCATCACATGGTATCGCGTCTTCATGGTCGCGGTCGTCATCACCACGGTGCTCGGACTGTTCTCGTTCCTGCGTTACACCCGGGTCGGCGTGCGCATTCGGGCGGGTACACTCGACCTTGAAACCGTGGCCTCGCTGGGCGTCAACATCAGCTTCCTGCGGACGTTCAATTTCGCGCTCGGCTGCCTGCTGGCTGGCTTGAGCGGGGTGCTCGCCGCCGGGCAGATCGGCCTCAATCCCAACATGGGCGACGACCTGCTGATGCCGAGCTTCATCGCCATTATCGTCGGCGGCGTCGGGAGCCTGATCGGCACGCTGTTCGGCGGGCTCCTGATCGGGATGGCGGCGGCCCTGACCACCGTGTTTTTCCCCACCGCGAGCGAGGCGGTGATCTATGCCATCATGATGATCGTGCTGTTGATTCGGCCGCGCGGCTTGATGGGTGAGGAAGGAATGATGTCATGAGTACGGACGTCGCCACCGCAGCCGTGCCTGCGATGCGTCAGCCGGCCGTTCCCCGCTGGGTCAGGCTTGTCGTTATCTGGGGGATTTTGATCGCGGCTCCCTACTGGCTTCCGATGCTCGGCGGTTATACGGCGCTTGCTGGGCGCGTGCTGGTGTTCGGCCTGGCCGCGATGGGGCTGAACCTGTTGCTGGGGTTCACCGGCGTGCTGAGCTTCGGCCATGCGGCCTATTTTGGACTGGGCGCCTATGGTGCCGGCCTGACGCTGCGGTACCTCGTGCACAGCACGCCGCTCGCCATGCTCGCCGGGACGCTGCTCGGCGGATTGGCCGGCACCTTGTTCGGGTTATTGATCGTACGCCGCCGCGGCGTCTACTTCGCGATGTGCACGATCGCCTTCGGCCAGCTATGGTATTATCTCGCCTATAGCTGGAACGACTTCACCGGCGGCTTCGACGGCTTGCGCGATTTCCATCGCGAGCCCATCGGGCTCGGGCCATTGACTCTCGATATCACCGCGGGCGGGCCTCAATTCTATTATTTCCTGCTGGCGGTCTTCGCGATCGCCGTGGCCCTGCTCGGGCTGCTGGTCCGCTCCCCGTTCGGCCATACCTTGCGGGCCATCCGCGAGAACGAACGCCGCGCGCGCTTCCTGGCTATCCCGGTCGAACGCCAGATCTGGCTCTCGTTCTCGATCTCCTGCTTCTTCACGGCGCTTGCCGGCACTCTCTACGCGCTGCTCAACAACTTTGCCGATCCGCTGGCGCTGCATTACTCGCTGTCGGGCTATTTCGTCGTGATGTGCGTGATGGGCGGCATGCGGACGTTCTGGGGACCGCTGCTGGGCGCGACCGTGTTCGTCGTGCTGCAGGACTATATCTCGTCGATGACCGTGAACTGGATGTCGTTTGTCGGCGCAATCTTCGTGCTGGTCGTGCTGTTCTTCCCGCGCGGCCTGCTAGGCATGCAGCGCCTGCGCGGTTCGGCGTGACCATGCTCGAAGTCCGCAATGTCACAAAGCGGTTTGGCAATCTCGTTGCCGTCAAAGACGTCTCGATGTCCGTCAAACCCGGCGAGCTACGGGCCATCATCGGTCCGAACGGGGCGGGCAAGACTACCTTCTTCAACATGATCAGCGGCTATTTCGCTCCCACCGCAGGCTCGATCCTGTTCGACGGACAGGACGTGACCCAGGTCCCCGCGCACCGGCGGGTCGGGCTCGGCATGGGGCGCACCTTCCAGATCACCGAGATCTTTCCCGAGCTGACGGTCCACGAAAATGTGCTCACGGCCGCCGAGGTGGCGGCAGGACAGATAATGAATATGGTGCCGAGCCGGGCGGCCGCGAAGCTCGCCAACGACGTCGCGGACGAAATGCTGACACTGGTGGGACTCACCGGCAAGACCGATCGGCTGGTCGGCGAACTCGCCCATGGCGATCAGCGCACGACCGAGATCGCGATGGCGCTCGCGCAGCGGCCGCGGCTGCTGCTGCTCGACGAGCCGACGGCAGGCATGGGCGATCAGGAGACCTACGAGATCACAGCCTTGGTTCGCCGCCTGCATCGCGAAAGCAAATACACGATCGTCCTGATCGAGCACGACATGCGGGTGGTCTTTCAACTGGCCGATTACATCACGGTGCTCGACCAGGGCAATCTGCTTACCGAAGGGACGCCGAAGGAGATCGCGGCGTCGGAGGCGGTGCAGGCAGCCTATCTTGGGGGAACCGGATGACCGCAGCCCTGACGGCCGAAGGCCTCCACACCTATTACGGCAAGAGCCACATCCTGCACGGCGTCAGCCTCAGCGTCGCCGAGGGCAAGATCACCGCACTGCTGGGACGCAACGGCGCCGGCAAGACCACGACATTGCGCAGCCTGATGGGCCTGACCCCGGCGCGCGAAGGCAAGATCACGATCTTCGGCGAGGACACCACGCGCTGGCCGACCTTCCGCATTGCGGCTGCTGGCGTGGGCTATGTGCCCGAGGGCCGGCGGATCTTCGCCAATCTCAGTGTCGAGGAAAACCTGAAGGTCCCGCTGGAGCGCGACGGTCCGTGGACCGTTGACCGGATCTACCAGCTGTTTCCGCGCCTCGCGGACCGCAAGCAAAATCGCGGCCGGCAGCTTTCCGGCGGCGAGCAGGAGATGCTGTCGATCGGCCGCGCGCTGTTGCTAAACCCGAAACTCCTGATTCTCGACGAGCCGTCGCAGGGGCTGGCGCCGCTGATCGTGCGCGAGGTGTTTCGCATCGTCCAGCAGATGAAGACCGAGGGCATTTCGGTGCTGCTGGTCGAGCAGAATGCCCGCTTGAGCCTGGAGATCGCCGACAACGCCTATGTGCTCGACGACGGCATCGTGGTCTATTCCGGACCGGCCAAGGAACTCGCCGCCGACGAGGCGCGGGTTCGCGCGCTCGCCGGCGCCAGCGCCGAGGAATGGACGCTGACCTGAGGGCGCGCACGAGCGCTGGCTTGGGAGACTTGCACGGCGGCCTGTCGTCTCCCCTCCCGCGCGGCGCGAGCCGCGCGGCAGGGAGGGGGCG